>JAQBNX010000381.1 GCA_028288385.1 Spirosoma sp. | reverse complement strand
TCGTCAGCAGCGACGTCAACTACGTAGTGCGTGAGGGCCTTAAGACCGTTCCTCCACAAAGCACTTTTCATCAGTGCATCGCCGACGTCATAAAATGGCATGACCAGTACCCAAACGATTGGAAACTCACCTGGCTGGAGATACAGCGTAAATGGACGGATGAGGTAGGCTGCCCCGAGGGCGTATTCAATCCCTTTAACATTGACGCTAAGGTAAACGCAGCCTACATTGTATTAGGACTCTTGTATGGTCAGGGCGACTACACCAAAACCATGCAGATCAGTACCCGCGCGGGCCAGGACTCTGACTGCAACCCGTCGAGCGCGGGCGGCATTCTGGGCACCATACTCGGTTACGACAAGATACCGGCGTACTGGAAGCAGGGACTGAAAGAAGCAGAAGATATTGATTTTAAATACACGACGATGTCGCTCAACGATGTATATGGTATTGGCATGAAACATGCGCTGCAAGTAGTTGAGCGTAATGGCGGCAAGGTTTCTGACCAGACTGTAACGATAGCTGTTCAGACTCCCACCGCAGTCCGGCTGGAACAGGGCTTTACAGGCCATTTCCCAACGGAGAAGCGTGGCATTAACCAGGATCTGACCGGGCCACGTCAGGCCGATGAGTACACAACCACGTTTGATGGCATCGGCTTCATCATCGACGGTGAAGCCCGACCCAAAGACCAGTCCGGTTACCGCTATGAAAGTGATTTCGTGTCTAGAATGGACGTGTATGTAGACGGTCAGAAAACCGAAACGGTCAACCTACCCGCCAGCTTCACCCGGCGCCGGTATGACCTGACGTGGAAGTATCAGCTAACGCCTGGCAAACACACCGTGCGACTAAAACTCATAAACCCCGACCCAGCATACACCGTACGGCTACGAAACCTGTTTGTGTTCGGTAACAAACCCACTCTCGCCCGTTACTAACCTTTTCCAATATGTTTATTATTCAGACTTATGGCGTAGCCGTTCTGTTTTGCATTGTCACGATGCTCTGCTGGGGGTCGTGGGCCAACACCCAGAAACTGGCTGCCGGAAGTTGGCGGTTCGAGTTATTTTACTGGGACTACGTACTGGGCATCGTGTTGCTGGCGCTGCTGTCGGCCTTCACGCTGGGGAGTGTGGGCGAAGGTGGCCGGTCCTTTCTGGCCGACGTAGCGCAGGCCGATTGGACTAACCTTGGGTTGGCTATGTGGGGTGGTGTGCTATTCAATGCGGCCAATATTCTGCTCGTTGCGGCCATTTCCATTGCGGGGATGTCGGTAGCGTTTCCGGTCGGTATCGGTCTGGCCTTGGTCATTGGCGTGGTCGTCAATTACCTGAACGCGCCGGTGGGTAGTGCGGGACTGCTTTTTGGAGGCATTGCCCTCATTGTGGTGGCCATTTTGCTCAATGCAGCCGCTTATCGCAAAGCCGCGTCAGGTATGACAAATACGTCCACCAAAGGGCTATTGCTATCGGTAGTGGCGGGTTTCCTGATGGGTTTGTTTTACGGTTACGTAGCCCAATCAATGTTCCCCATTTTTGAGCGTCCTGAACCCGGTAAGCTGAGTCCTTACACGGCGGTTGTTTTCTTTGCACTGGGTATTCTGGCCAGCAATTTTGTGTTTAACTCCCTGTTGATGCGCCGACCCTTTGAAGGAACCCCCGTCAGTTATGCTGATTATTTCGGGGGTAGTAGCCGCAATCACCTCACGGGCATACTGGGCGGGATGATCTGGTGTTTGGGTATGTTGTTCAGCATTCTGGCGTCTGATAAAGCCGGACCCGCCATCAGCTACGGTCTAGGGCAAGGAGCCACCGTTATAGCTGCACTCTGGGGTATCTACATCTGGCGGGAGTTTCGCCAGGCGCCTAAAGGCGTTAATTCGTTGCTGAATGGGATGCTGCTGTGCTACATCGTTGGACTGGCTCTGCTCATCGTGGCCCGCTGATGAACCGGCTGGTGCGACAGGGTCAAAACACAACCTTTTTCATGATCCCAAACCAGCAGCCTGAAGCCAGCCCTGCAAGACACCAACGTCCTTTTTCATTAGCGCAACCAATTGGCGTCGGCTATCGGCTCCTCCCGCAACAGTGGGCATCGGATACTCAAAGTGCATGGAAAGCAGGGGTTGAATATTTAGTTGTTTAACCAACTGGAACAGCCTGGGGAAATCGGCCATTCCCTCGCCCAGGGGTACTGTTTCGGGGTGCACTTTTTTACCAGTTCCCGCCCAGCGAAAATCTTTTACGTCGAGCGTTCGCACGAAGGGGTAGATGCGCCTAAATCCCAGCGGCCAACTGTCGGCACCTTCCACGGTGGCATGGTAGAGGTCGTACTGACACCCTATATAACGGGCATCCTGACCTTTCAATACCTCGGCCAGATCCCAGACGGGAGCACCCAGCGATGTACCGTGGTGATTCTGATAGGCGCCGTGAATCTTATGCGTTTGATTAAGGGCAGCCAGCCCCGCCAGGGCCTGGCGAAACCGCTCCAGGCCCTGCTCGATGGTTTCATTAGGTTGGTAGTTAATCCATCCCGTGCGGTAAGCCTGCACTCCCTGTCCAGCCGCCGTGCGGATGATTGCTTCGGCCTGTGGAGAGTCGGCACCAGTCAGGGCCGTAACGATGGTCGGAATGGCGATGCCTGCTTTCTTCGCTTCATCTATGGCACGGGGGAGGTCGTCGGCAACCCGTTCGGGTAAGACGTGCCCACCCGGCCGAACCGTCAGGTCGAGTCCGTTAAAGCCGGCTTCGGCCGCCATACCAGCCATGTCGGAGTAACTGAACCCATCTAAATGTTTGGTAAAAACCTGAATGCGCATCGGCGATGGAGTAGGAGTTGCCCAGAGATCGGGGCCGACCGCGAGAGCGCTGGCGGCCGCCAACTGTCCAAGAAATGTTCGGCGGCTTTGGGATTGATAAGGCAGGTTCATCCTTAACAGAGTGTTTAGTAGCTACTGGTGCAAAGACTAAAATCCTGCTTTACTAATGACTTTGCCCAGGCACATGGTCATCGGGTGTGGGCAGGACCTTAACTTGAGGGTAGACAAAGTCACGCTACGTTGGTACTTTTGTCCGGTATGCGTTATTTTATTGAACTTTCGTATCGGGGCACCGCCTACCACGGCTGGCAGACACAGGCCAATGGAATCAGCGTCCAGACCACGATTGAAGCAGCCCTGTCTAAGCGGTTCGGTGGGCCAATGTCCATACTCGGCAGCGGCCGAACCGACGCAGGTGTTCATGCTGAACAGCAGTTTGCCCAC
>JAQBNX010000813.1 GCA_028288385.1 Spirosoma sp. | reverse complement strand
CCAATAATCTCATTGGGTATGATGCCAATGACTTGTACAGAGGCAGAGCCGAGCAAGAGATTTTGTCCCACTAGGGTCTCCGCTTTAGATTCCAGTAATTTTGCGGCCGCTTCATTCACCAACACTTATTGCTCCGTACTTATGGGCATATTTTCAGAAAAATTTTGCCCAGCTATTAAGCTGATACCTTCTGTTTCAATTGTTCGTGGGTCAATACTTACGTAATTTATTTCCAGAGTTTTATCGTTTAGCGTTACAGAATCTTTACCCATTTTAATGGGCTCATAGTACCAGTTAGTGGCCAAAGTCGTTTCTACCTGACTTAACTGACTTATTTCGTTTCGCAGGTTTTGATATTTTTCACCATTTAAATCCAGTGTCAGTACGTTGGATGGCACGGTTGAGCTGATGATTGCATTGTTTTTTCTATCATAATCGGCTACTATGACAACCAATATCATAAACATAATGGTCACAGAAAATTGAACGACAATCAACGCTTTGTAAACAGCAACACCCCGGAACAGCTTTATATTCTGCATTTTACGTAAAACCTGTATTGGCTGAAACGCTGACAATAGCGATGACGGAAATGCTCCTGCGACTAAGCCTGTGATAACTGCGTAGGTTATCAAGCCTACTAGTAAGGCTATATCCCAGGAGAATGTCACATCATCCATATCGGGTATATAGTGGGCTAAAATAATAACACATGGCACGGTAAACAACAAAGCAAACAGGGCAACAAGGGTCGATTCCATTAAAAATTGACCGATAACTTGTCCTCTTGTTGCGCCTATGGTTTTGCGAACACCTACTTCTTGCGCTCGGGAGAAAGCACGCGCCAATGCCAAACTGATATAATTGAAAGCAGCTAAAAGAGTTAACGATAGAATTATGAATAGCTGCGTTTTTACGTCTTCCCAACTAGTGCCCGCATTGGGGTTATTTTTAATAGCAATTTTTCCAGGAGTAATATCTTCGAGAGGTTGTGCCAAAAATTGAAGATTGCTCTTATCCAATTTCCGATTATAGTTCTGAAGTTTTGCATTAAGTTTCTCTAAATTACCTTCTGATTTTAAACGGGCATAAATGGCTGAACTCTTGAAGCCTCCCCAATCTTGTGAGGTAGTAGGGATTGCTCCTTTTTTTTCAAGCATTTCAGTAGCACTAATTGATAGCATTGCCTCAATGGGCAGATGTGTTTCTAAAGGCGGGTCCTGGATTATGCCCCCAACGGTAAAATAGCCTAAATTTTCAAATCGAACGGTATGTCCTAAGACATTGGTGCTGCCAAATATTTTCTCTGCTGTTTTTTTTGTTAAAAAAAGAGTGGTGGAATTATTGGCAAGGCTTTGTGCAGTACCTGATACCAATTGAAAGCCAAAAACATCAAAAAAAGAAGGCTCTGAAAATTTTATATCAATAGGTACATCACCCTTGTCGGTTTGCAGGTTATGTCTTCCTGCCAGACGTACTTTAACCGTTTTTTCAACAAAGGAGACGTTGTCCAGCTGAGTCGCCAATGGCAAGGGAGCGGTTGCCCATTTGGTTTGTTCTCCCTCCTTTGTTTCTTGCGTGAGTACCCGCACTAGTTGATTTAATTCCGGATGAAAATGGTCTGTATCAAAAGTGGCTTTCAGGCCAGTAAACAGAATAACGCCCACCGCCATGCTCAGTGACAAGCTCAGTATATTGACTAGTGAGAAAAGTTTGTTTTTCCAAAGGTTGCGCCAGGCGATTTTAACATAGTTGCGAATCATATCCGGATTAAGTAAAGATGGCGAGAGGTATTCAGAGGTATAGTAAGGACGGGTGGTAGCCCGTCGCTTTGGGAGGAGCTCCTTTTGCCGGTTTGCCAGCCTGGCTACTCGACGCCGTAGGTAATAGGGGCGAATGACCTTCAGCGCTTCCAGGCCATACCACCAACGGACTCGCCAGGAACCGACTTGGTCAACTCGCTGGGCAAATTGCTCGTGCAGATCTCCCTGCAACTCTTCCAGCAGATCAGGGGGCGTCAACCAACTGAGCAGGCGGTCGGCCCAGCGGGGCGGGTGCTGAGGTGTTGGGTCGGAGAAAGACTTGTTCATTGGTTAGGAAAAGAAAGGGGTGGGTAAAGCCTCCCACAATCCCATCCGGAGCTGACGCATCTCCCGCAGTACTTGATGTCCAGCCGCCGTCAAGGTGAATAAGCGTTTGCGTCGTCCGCCCCGGACCAGGGTAGCTCCACCTAAGGCCGAGCCCACGAGGCCTTTTTCCTCTAGGCGATACAAAACCACATGCACTCCCGTCACGGACGTGGTTCGCTGGGTTCGTTGCTGGAGTTCGTCGGCAACGGTGACGCCATAAGCTCCCATGGGATGTTGTTGAAGCAGGGCCACAGCGAGTAAGACCAACTCTTCAAACTCGCCTAAGTAGGTTCGACTCATACCAAATGGACTAAAAAAGCTGTATTTCTTTGGTACTTGTTGAACAAATAGAATGCCAATTATATAACTGGCTAATTTTCAAGCTATATTTGTGAAAAATTAGTTTATGTATGTCCGAAACCGTACAAAAGCTGTCCGATAATAGGTATACGTGGACCGTTTAGGGGTGATAATGCCTAGGATAAGCGACGGCCCAGAAAATAGATCGCCAGACTAAAGATGGCAACGCCAAAGCACGCACCGATGCCGAGCAAGTGCACAATATATCGCCCGGGCATATTGGCAAAAAAGGGGCGATCTAGCAGGTTTGAAAGGTTCATGACGCCAAAAACCGCAAGCGCCAAAGAAAACAGAAGAAATCTGCGTCGATTATTCATGGTCTGTGGTGCAAAGCAGTGTTGACTAAACAAGAAGAGGCTTTAACGTAAGGCTGTGCGAATTAAAGCTATTTACACTACTGCCTGTAAAGTCTTTAGGCTACGGTAATAATTGTTTTATAATCAGGTCACGTACCAACCAGCTGTGTGTCGCTCGGATTGATAGCGGTCCCGCACCGCGCGGCCGGTCCGTCGTGGTTCGGCATTCCCGTGCGGGACCACGGCCATCAGGATTATATAAAGCTGGAACACTAGTGGCGTAATAGTTTACCGTTGAACCTACCTCTCGTAAAACGAGTCCT
>JAQBNX010000282.1 GCA_028288385.1 Spirosoma sp. | reverse complement strand
TCGCTGAAAGCCCTAAAAAATATCGGGTTTTCTTATGTGGAACTGTATGGCTATGAGCAGCAAGCCAATAAAGGTCATGTATTGGGATATTCCTTGAAGGAATACCGGAAAATGCTGGATGATATTGGTTTAGAGCCAACCAGCTCACACCTGGAACCTCCCCTGCAAAGCACGTATAAATTTGGTGATGGAGGGGGGACAGGCAAAGGGGAACGTAGCATCCAGATTGAGCGGTATACTAAACAGAACACTGCTTCCATTTTTGAATTTTGGAAAAGGGCCATTGCCGATCATCAGGAGTTAGGCGTACCGGTGATGGTGCAGCCTGCCAAGCCCATTGTTGACAATCTGGATGATGTCAAATTGGTTTGTGACATTTTTAATAAAACGGGTGAACTGGCCAAACAGGCCAATATGCGCTGGGGCTACCATAACCACAGCGCAGAGTTTAAACGGATCGGTGTTAAACCGGGAGCAGACTGGTCGCCGGAGATGGCTACGACAAAGAGTACTTACCCGGGCGAAATTTTTTATGATTTTCTCCTGACCCATACCGATCCCGCCCTGGTATTTTTCGAGATGGATGTGTATTGGGCCGTGATGGGCCAGTGTGATCCGGTTACCTATTTCAACCGATATCCCGGCCGCTTTCCCTTCCTGCACATCAAGGACCGGGACATTCTTGGTTCGACCGGATTTATGAATTTTGACGCCATTTTTACAGCAGCTTACGCAGTGGGTGGCCTCGAACGGTATTATGCCGAACTTGAATACCCAAGCCCAGCGAGTGATACGTCCCCTCCACAACTGGAATCGGTCAAAAAATCCTATGATTTTCTGGCTAAGTCGGCATTTGTGAAATAAATTAATTTTGGCCGTAGCCCCCAGTCTTATGAGGCTGAAAACGACACAAAACCAGCCTTAGCAGGGTCATTTGTGTTGGCCGTGTCAAATGGGTCAAATAGGAGAGATACGGTGGATGTTACCCAAAAAACGAAGCAAGATTTCGAGTTATCCCACGATTAAACTCAACGCCATCACCCCAGCCAGTCCCGTAATAGAAACCAAGGTTTCCATTACGGACCAAGTTTTAAGCGTATCGGCCATTGATAACTGAAAGTACTCCCGGAACAGCCAGAAGCCGGTATCATTGACGTGCGAAAACATCATGCTTCCTGCTCCAATACTCAATACCATTAAATTGGAATCCACCCCCGACGACTTCAGTAAGGGGGAAATGAACCCCGCGGTGGTAATACCCGAAACTGTTGAGGAGCCCACACAGACCCGAATAACGGCGGCCACGCCCCACCCTAACACATAAGGGTGGACGGAGGAGTCCTGCATCAGATTGGCGATAGATTCACTCACTCCGCCTTCCATCAACACCTGTTTTAAGGCTCCGGCTCCGGAGAAAACCAGAAATAACATCGACACATCATTGACCGATCCAGTCAATAAATCAGTCACTTTTGCCATCCCTTTACCCCTCCAGATGCCAAGGGTGACGATAGCGACCAGTACGGAAACCAACATGCTTATCACGGGGTCACCAGCAAGCACCAGCACCTGTTTACTGATTGAGCCATCGGGAAGAAAGGGACTCAGGATGACACTAAAGCCAATCAGGGCAATAGGCAGCAATACGGTTAAGAAACTGATCCCGGTCGATGGCATCTGGTCATCGGTCAGCTCAGTTGCAATAAATGATTGATTCGGTTGGGTAGTATATCGTTTTAAGGTAGCGCCAAACAACATACCGGAAATAAGTACGGCCGGTATCGCTATGATGATCCCATAGAATAAGGTCAGGCCCATATCGGCATTGAACTGCTTGAGAATAGCCAATGGCGCCGGATGGGGCGGCAAATAGCCCTGAGTGACAGAAAGCGAAGCCAGCATCGGTATTCCTACATAGACGGCCGGTAGCTTATAGCGGCTGGCAACTGTAATTACTAAGGGAGCCAGTAACAGGAACCCTACTGAATAAAACAGGGGTAAGCCCACCAAAAAACCAGTCGCTAAAAAGGCCCAGCGAACATTCTTGATCCCTACCAAGATCAACATGCTGGTCGCTATTTGCTGAGCCGCTCCACTTTGGGCTACTAATTTCCCCAACATCGCCCCCAGCGCAATAATACCCAGGATGGAGCCTAGTGTACTGCTAATGCCTTTCTGGATGGCCTCCAATACGGTAGCAGGCGCCATTCCCAGGAGAAGTCCCGTTGCCAGTGACACCAGCAGGAAGGATAAAAATGTGTGTAGTTTGACAAAGGTGATTAGAAAAACAAGGGTTATAATACCCAGGACGGCAATGAGTAAAGTCATAGCATGAAGGTATAGGAAAAAGTATGTCTAAACTCAATTATGGAGATTATTGCCTGTGCACTGACACTCATTACGTTGTTTTGGACCCATCTTCTTGCTCAGCCTATCTCAAATCACTAAAAATCGCGATAGTTCTGATTTATCGTACGTAATTAACCCTGCTTGTATCTGATTCGCGACGACGTAGCTACCTGTTGAGGAAAGAGCTAGATTTATAAGTAAAAACTCTTTTAGACGAACTACCCTGTTTGAAAAATAAATAGTCATATTAATTGGGGGTTTACAGGAGTGAACTTGTCTCTATTTTACCAGCCTTCCAGCCCCTATGTCTGCTAACGCTTTTCTGTTCCGGTCATCAACAGAGCCAACTCCAGGAGAGCCTAAACCCCTGGCACCCGGCGATAAGCTGACACCGCCCACTACACCCGACGTAGCGATACCAGCTGATAACGAGTTGTTCATTCGCAATGCGTTCACTACAGACCCACGCTTAGGATGCGAACTGTTGTTTCGCCAGTACTTCGCTCCTTTATGTAGTCACGCCGTGCGATTTGTCTATGACCGGCAGTTGGCTGAAGATTTGGTGGCCGATTTGTTTTATGCGTTATATGCTAAACAAATCTATGCCAATATTAAGGGCTCATACCGTGCCTATCTCTACCAGGCGGTGCGTAATCGAGCCTATAACAGCCTGCGCTGGGAGTTAAATCGACAGGAACCGTTGACCAATGAGATGGACCAAGCCGATTCGGACAGTGCCCAGCCCGATGGGCTTCTGCAACAGGACGAACTATATCAAGCCCTGGAGCAGGCAGTTGGCCAATTATCTCCCCAACGACAACGGGTATTTCTCTTAAGCCGCTTCGAAGGTAAATCCTATAAAGAAATTGCAGAGGAGATGATGCTGTCTCCTAAAACGGTAGAGAATCATTTACTGCGGGCTGTTTCAATCATTCGGCGAATGCTCCAGCAACAGCGGCTTATTGGCTGGGGAGTATGTGGTCTTTTTATACTCAACGCTTAATCTTCCAGCCATGCAGCCTCCTAAGGAATTGTTGTTCAGTTACTTTGCCGGGCAGGCAACCACTGTTCAGCAGAAAGTCATCAGTGAATGGCTGGCACAACCGGGTAGCCGGGAAGTGTACTTTCAGTGGCTCGATGAGTGGGAACGCAGTTTCCCACAGTATGCTCCAGACGTTACTTCCCGCTTTGACGAGTTTAAACAACGACTTGATTCTGGAACTGACCTTCGACCCCAGTATAGGCACTCAATGCCCTACGAGCCGCGCCCACTCTGGCGAGCGAGCCAATGGCTGGTAGCCGCTACTATTACGGCCATCCTGCTTGGTTGTGCCTGGGTATTTAGC
Source organism: Spirosoma sp. (assembly GCA_028288385.1). GTDB lineage: Bacteria > Bacteroidota > Bacteroidia > Cytophagales > Spirosomataceae > Spirosoma. The sequence continues at coordinate 9,120 of JAQBNX010000282.1, read as the reverse complement.
GAACCGTTATTGTACCAGACTATCGTTACTGGGCCGCGACAGCTTCGTTCCATACACCTGCCCGATGGCTCAACAATTGCGTTGAATAGCCACTCAACCCTGCGGATGCCCCGGATAGGCTATGGCTGGTTCTCGAGGTGGGTTCGATTAAAGGGTGATGCAGTTTTTGATGTAAAACACCTGGCTACTCACCAGCCTTTTGTGGTTGAGACGGGTACTGGATTGACAGTCGATGTGCTGGGAACCGAATTCTCGGTACGTAGTAGATCCACTCGTGCTGAAGTAGTGCTCCGGCGTGGTCGTGTAAATCTCCGGTATAAAGCCCTTAACCAGCCCACCCAACAAATAAAGATGAAGCCCGGCGACCGGGTTACCCTCGACGAACGTGGTACGCTGGCACTGAACAGCCGGGCCGACACAACCCGGTTCGCCCACTGGCGATACCGATTGTTTAGTTTCAACAACACGCCCCTGCGCGAGGTGGCCTCCCAGATGCGGGCCGTATTCGGCATAAAGGTGCTGCTGTCCCACCCGGAGTTAGAGCGTCGGCGGCTCACCGGTACCATACGCGCCGGTTCATCGGACGAACTGGCCGAAGCCCTGGCCGAACTCCTCGACCTGCGCGTTAGCCATCATGATGAAAATATTATTTTTTCTAGTACTACCCAAACCCCAATTGCTCAATGAGAAAATCAATACCTTTTGCGCTGGCATCAGGCTGGCTGCTTGGCATCGGGTACAGCCCTACAATAGCGCAGACGCTGGCCTTCTCGAGAACAAATCAGATAAATCAGGTTACCGACAACAGGCAAAAGGTTCGTACCGGTGGCACCAGCGCTCATCAGCCGCTCAAACAAGCGTTATTGGAGCTTAAAGCGCAGTTTGGCGTAGATGTTTTATTTGAAGAAGCGATAATAGCCCAGTATCAAAGTCAACTGGAACCACTAAACCGGAGTGCTAAAGTAGAGACCAACCTTCAGGCGCTGCTAAAACCGCACGGACTCAGGTTTAAAAAACTCCGCTCCGGTGCTTATCTCATTCTACCCCCGCTTAGCAGCCCGCGCACCAATAGTCCACTGCCCGAGTCAACCACTTCGATGACCGGTAGCCCCCTGGCCTTGTTTGGTTTAACGACGCTGTCCGTTATACCACAAACTACCGAACTTGTAAGGGCTGACGTTCAGGTAAGCGGCAGAGTGACGAGCGAAACGAATGAAGCCCTGCCTGGCGTAAGCGTCGTTGTAAAAGGGTCGCCCCGGGGCACTACCACCGATGCCCAGGGCCGCTACCAGATTAGTGTTCCAAATGAGAACGCCACATTGGTGTTCAGTTTTGTGGGATATGTTAGTCAGGAGCAGGTCGTAAGAAATCGCTCTAACCTTGATATTCAGTTAGTGCCTGACGACAAATCGCTCAACGAAGTAGTGGTGGTGGGGTATGGGCAGGTAAGGAAAAGCGACCTGACCGGTTCGGTGTCGACGGTTCCGGTGGACGAGATCCGTAAAGTAGCGGTAACTTCACTCGATCAGTCGTTGCAGGGTCGGGCCGCCGGTGTGCAGATTACACAAAACTCTGGTGCGCCAGGCAGTGCCACCACCATCCGTATTCGTGGTGGTAATTCCATACAGGGTGATAATGAACCACTGTACGTTATTGATGGAATTCCATTTAAGAACGATGGCGCGGGTAGCGGCTCAAGTTTTAACGTTCTGAGTACGCTAAATCCCACCGACATTGAGTCGATATCTGTCTTGAAAGATGCCAGTTCAACGGCTATCTACGGCTCGCGCGGGTCAAACGGGGTGGTTATCATCACTACCAAACGCGGCAAGGCAGGTAAGTCTACGATAAATTTTGATGCGTATTATGGCATTCAGGATGTCCGGCGCAAATACCCCGTGCTGAACGGTCGCGAGTATGCACCGTTCATTAACGACGCCAGCACCAACGAAGGTCGCCCCGCCGTTTATACACCCGATCAGGTGAATGGGTTTGGGGAAGGAACCGACTGGCAGAATGAGATTTTTCGGCAGGCGCCCATTCAGAACTATCAGCTTTCACTTAGCGGGGGCGATGAGCGTACGCAGTATTCCATCGGAGGGGGCTACTTTCAACAGGGAGGTATTGTAACTAATTCCGACTTCAACCGCTATTCGTTCCGCATCAATCTAGATCGTAAGCTGACCAACCGTATCAAGATTGGCAACAGCCTGACTGTCAACCGAACCGTAACCAACCAGTCGCGCACGGACGGAGATCTCGGCAGTGCAGGGCTTGTAACCGTGGCGGCCCTGCAATTCCCGCCCATTTTACCCGTGTACAATGCCGACGGCACCTATCTGACGACCAACCCGGGCTTGACGTTCACCGCCGACAATCCGGCTGCGCTGGCCCGCGAGAGCAAGAACCGCAACACGGCTTACCGCACGTTTGGCAACGTCTTTGGCGATTACCAGATTATTGACGGTCTGAATCTACGCATCCTGTTTGGCATTGACGCCATCCTGCAAAAGCAGGACTCGTACCTGCCCCGCTCGGTTACGAGCGGATTGGCGCAGGGCGGGGCCGCATCAATTTTTAACGGACAGTCGCTTACGTGGCTGAACGAAAACCTGCTCACCTATACCCGGACATTCGGCACAGTGCATTCCATTACAGGTCTGTTGGGTTTCACGCAACAGGCGAACCGTACCGAAAACAGCACCGCAGCGGCCCGCAACTTCGTTAATGATAATTTAGGCTCGGGTAACCTGGCGTCGGCGTCGGTTCCCCTGGTTCCATCGTCGGGCATCGGAACGTGGGGCTTGCAGTCGTATTTGGCCCGGATAAACTACGGGTTTAAAGACAATTACCTGCTCACGGCCAGTTTCCGGGCGGACGGTTCGTCACGCTTCGGGGCTAACAAGCGCTATGGATACTTCCCGTCGGCAGCGTTGGCCTGGCGGGTTTCGGAAGAATCGTTTCTTAAAAACGCACGGGTACTGAACGACCTGAAGCTGCGCGCTACGTATGGCTCAACGGGTAACCAGGATGGAATTGGCAACTACCCAGCCTATTCTTTGCTGGGAACGCAGAACTATTCATTTGGGAATGCCGTCTCGACGGGCATCGGGCCCAACCAGATTGCCAACCCGGACCTCTCCTGGGAAACCACCACCCAGGCCGACTTTGGCGTGGATGTGGGGCTGCTGAATAACCGAATAACCATCACGGCCGATGCCTACCTGAAACGCACCAAAAACTTACTGCTGAACGTAACGATTCCGAGTACGTCGGGCTATTCGAGCGCCATCAAAAACCTCGGCCGCGTGGAGAATAAAGGTATCGAACTGAGCATTTCATCGCGAAACATTGATGGCGCGTTTAAGTGGAGCACCGACCTGAACCTGGCGGCTAACCGCAACAGCGTGCTGGACATTGGCGGGGCACCCCAAATTTTTGCCGGGCAGGTGGCCAATATCGGGCAGAACCTGTCGTCAGGCATTATTCGGGTTGGAGAGCCGCTGGGATCGTTCTTCGGCTACGTGACCAACGGCCTGTATCAGACGACTGACGAACTGACCGCCTTGGCCGACCCGCAAGCCCGCAAACCTGGCGACCGGCGTTATGCGGACCTCAATGGCGATGGTAAAATTGACGATAACGACCGCACCATTATTGGTCGTGCGCAACCTAAGCTGGTTGGCGGCCTTAATAACACCTTCTCCTATAAAGGGCTGGAGCTAACGGTCTTTTTCCAGGGCGTTTACGGCAACAGCATCCTGAATGCGAACCGGTTTGAACTTGAATACCTGAACGGAACTTACAACCAGGACCGCGACGTATTGAACCGCTGGACACCCACAAACACGAACACGGATATCCCCCGGGCGTCAACCAACCGTCCGGCCAACCGCATCTCGACCCGCCAGATTGAGGATGGCTCGTACCTGCGGCTAAAGAATATTCAACTGGCTTATAACCTGCCCCAACCTGTATTACGGACGCTCAAGATCCAATCACTACGTGTATATGCGGCTGCTCAGAATTACCTGACTTTCACCAATTACTCCGGCTATGACCCGGAAGTAAACCGGTTTGGGCAGGATAGCCGCACCCAGGGCTTCGATTACGCCAGCTACCCGGCAGCAAAAACTATTCTGTTTGGTCTCAACGTAGGTTTCTAATCCCTAACCGCCATTACAATGAAAAAAACCATAGCTATTCTTTTCCTGCTGAGTGGCCTGTCTGCCTGTCAGGTGCTGGAACAAACACCCGAAGCGACTTTTACCCCGTCAAATTTTTACAAAAACGCCGACGATGCCAAAGCGGCCGTCAGTACCGTGTACGATCCGCTTAACAACACGAACATGTATGGGCAGGTTATGTGGATCATTCAGGACCAGGCTACTGATGACGCCGAGTGGGGCAATGGGCGTACTACGGCAAACCAGCCCAAGAATGACCTTGACAAATACACGTTCACGCCCGCGACCAGTACGTTTCAGTCGCTCTGGACAACCGTGTATCAAGGCATCAACCGGGCAAATACCGTTATTGGCCGCGTACCGGCTATCAATATGGATGAAAAACTAAAAGCCCAGTATGTGGCCGAAGCCAAGTTCATGCGTGGATTCTATTATTTCACCCTGGTGCGGTTGTTTGGCGGAGTGCCCCTGCAACTGAATGAAACCACTTCGCTGAATAACCTGAACGTACAGCGCGCACCGGTGGAGGAGGTCTACAAGCAGGTCATTGCCGATTTCTCCGAAGCTGAATCGGTGCTGCCCGTATCGTTTACGGGCATTGATCGTGGACGCGCTACGAAAGGAGCCGCTAAAGCCTTTCTGGCTAAAGTGTACCTGACGCGGCAGGAGTGGGCCAAGGCATCGGCTAAAGCCAAAGAAGTGATAGACCTGGGTGTGTATGACCTTTGGGCTAATTTCAGCGATGCCTTCCTGCTTGCCAACAAAAACGGCAAAGAAGCTGTCTTTGAAATGCAGGCGTTAGGCGGTGGTGTAGGCGAGGGCAGCCTAATGCAGGGATATATGCGCCCTCCCTACGACCGTGTCAATGGCGTGGCTGGCTTTGGCGACGACCCTGTTACGGAGAATCTCTACAAAACCTACTCGCCCACCGACAAACGGCGCGACGCAACAATTAAGCTGTATTCGGCTACTTCAACGCCCGCTGCTCCGGCCAGTGTGGCCTTCCCCGGTTATGTATATAAGTATTTAGACCCGAGTGCTACGGGTAATAATGACGGCAACAACAATTACCCCATCATCCGCTACCCCGATGTGCTGCTGATGTATGCCGAAGCCCTGAACGAGCAAAACGGACCGGCTTCTGAAGCCTATGCGGCTGTAAACCGCATCCGGAAACGGGCAGGATTAGCCGACCTAGTCGACTTAAACAAAGACCAGTTCCGCGATGCCGTCTTGCTAGAGCGCCGGCTTGAGCTGGCCTTTGAAGGACACCGCTGGTACGATCTGGTACGTACTAAACGGCTCATCAGCGCTGTTAAAGCCCAAAATCCCACCATTAGCGTGCAAGAGCGCCATTACCTGTTACCCATTCCGCAAACCGAGCGCGACGTGAACCCCGCCCTTGAACAGAATCCGGGCTATTAAATCCAGATGTTGAGTTTTCACAAATGCAATGCCTGACCCCAGTTATGAAGATTATTGCCTGTGCGCTGACATTCGTTACGTTATTTTCGATCCATCTGCCTGCCCAGCCTGCCCTCCGACGGACCGCCGATGTGATTGTATATGGGGGCACTGCCGGCGCTATTGTAGCCGCTGTGCAGGTAAAAAAAATGGGCAAATCGGTCATAGTCGTCTCTCCTGATAAGCACCTTGGGGGCCTGTCATCGGGTGGACTGGGCTTTACCGATACGGGGAATAAAGAAGTGATTGGCGGGCTGTCGCGGGAGTTTTACCAGCGCTTGTATCAGCACTACCAGAACGATTCGTCGTGGACATGGCAGAGACGGGCTGAGTATGGCAACAAAGGACAGGGAACGCCCGCCATTGATGGCACCAGCCGAACCATGTGGATTTTTGAACCGCATGCCGCTGAGCAGGTATTCGAGGATTGGGTGCGGGAGAACAAGCTAACCGTATATCGCGATGAATGGCTTGATCGGTCGGCAAAGGGAATCCAGAAAAAGGAGGGAGCTATTCAATCGTTTCGGACCTTGAGCGGTAAGACCTATGCCGGCAAAATGTTTATTGATGCCACCTATGAAGGCGACCTGATGGCCCTGGCAGGAGTCCGCTACCACGTTGGCCGGGAGGCCAACAGTGCCTATGGCGAAACGCATAACGGCGTGCAGGTAGGTATTTTCCAGCATGGCCATTATTTCAAGGCTGACGTTAGTCCGTACAAAGTGCCGGGCGACCCGAAAAGTGGTCTGTTGCCCGAAATTTCGCCTGACAAACCGGGAGAGAATGGTACGGGCGATACCAAAATTCAGGCCTACTGCTTCCGGATGTGCATGAGTAACCATCCTGATAACCGGGTGCCGTTTCCTAAACCCGACGGCTACGACCCCGCCCGCTATGAATTGGCCCTCCGGGTATTTGCTACGGGCTGGCGTGAGCAGTTCAATAAATTTGACCCGATTCCCAATCGGAAAACCGATACCAACAACCATGGGCCGTTCAGCTCCGACTACATCGGTAAAAACTACGATTACCCGGAAGCCACGTATGAACGCCGGCAGGCGATTATTCAGGATCATGAACGTTACCAGAAAGGACTGCTCTACTTTTTGCAAAATGACCCGCGCGTACCATCCGATGTACATGAGGCTATGCAGCAGTGGGGGTTGCCAAAGGATGAATTTAAGGATAATAAGGGTTGGCCGCACCAGCTCTACATCCGCGAAGCCCGCCGGATGGTGGGTGAGTTTGTGATGAAAGAAAATGATGCTCTGGGGAAAACCAACGTGCCAAACCCAATTGGCATGGGGTCTTACGCCCTGGATGCCCATAATGCCCAGCGGTTCGTAAAAGCCGATGGTTTCGTGCAGAACGAAGGCGATATTGGTGTTCATCCCGACAAGCCTTATTCCATTGCCTACGGATCTATTTTGCCGAAAGAGACTGAGTGCCGTAATCTGTTGGTTCCCGTGTGTTTGTCCAGCTCCCACATTGCTTACGGATCAATCCGGATGGAGCCAGTGTTCATGATTCTGGGACAGTCGGCGGCAACGGCTGCCGTGCTGGCCATTGAGAATAACGTAACGCCCCAACGGTTGCCCTATGAGAAACTTCGAGTTGCCCTGCTGAAGGACAAACAACGGTTAACGCTATAGAAATGCTCATTAGCGGCAGCTATTTTTATTGGCTAGCCAATGACCTAACTCAATACCAATTAGCAGTAATTTCCATCTTCGTTATCATGCTCACCCCGCTCAACGGTCAGGCTGAGGAAAACGGTCAGGCCAATCGCTGGGCCATTCAATAAATGTTTTGAATGGACTGAATGGTTCTGCTTACACTTGTACGGCTGAACGAATAGCCAACTAAACTCCTATTCTATGAATTTTCTGTTCTCAATCATCCTGGGTGGTATCGCCGGCTACATTGCGAGCCGCATCATGGGTTCGCACAACAGTGCACTGGTCAACATCCTGCTGGGTATTTTTGGCGGTTTGATCGGTGGTTTTGTTGCCCGACAGTTTGGCAATAGAAGTGAAAACGATGGATTGGTCATGCACCTGCTAATCTCCGTGGTTGGAGCCGTAATCCTAATCTTCCTGGGCCGACTTTTTTAGCGCGTAGCCAACCGCAAAAATAAACGCCCCAGCTGAACCAGCTGGGGCGTTTATTTTTGCGGTTAAATTTGTTTTTATCCTTCTAATCCCTTGCTGTCAGCACTTCTTTGCTCCGCAGCCGTGCCACCCGTACGCCCGACAAACGCTTATGCCACAGGAGGTAGTCGCTCAGGGGGTAACGGGTAATGACTACTTCACCCTGGTCGGAAGATGCATGCATGAGGTGTATTCGGCCACTGGGTTGCCGCACAGCCAGACCTACGTGCTTCATGTCCAGACCGGGTCGGGCGGCTGTCAGCATGATAATATCACCCTCACGGAGCTGGCTCTCGGCAAGACGGATGTTCTTTTTGGGAATAAACCAGAATGACTGCCGGCTCAGGTGGGACTCGGTTAGCTGCATTTGTTTCAGGGTGGCCGGGTCGCTTAGGTGAGGGTATCGGTCAATAGCCGTTGACATATAGGAGATCGGCTTGGCTACCCACATACTGCCCGGTAGTTCTCCCGTTACGTCGGTCAGGAATCCTTTCTGCTCATTGTCGCGGAGCCAGTCTGAGAAGTAGTGCAGGCGGCTGGCATACCCATCTATTTTGCCGTTACGGTAGCGCAGCCTCGTTAGATAGGCCCGAAAGGCCTGATCAAACTGAGCCGGTTGCCATTTGCCAGGCTGGTCGTGGTAGGCTAAGGATAGAGCCAGCACGGACTCTAGATACGTAGTGCAGTCAAAAGCATTCAGGTTGACAACCAGCCGTTCGGTGGAATTATAATCGAGCGTAGCGCATACGTACGGTTTGCCCAATAATTGTCTGCCCACATTGATAGCCGTTTCGGCGGGTGTGCTGCCACCCGCGATCAACGGTAAATTGGGCACTACTGACTGCCCTGAAACTGCCAGGGACAAAAGCAAAATAAAAAATGACGTAAACAGTTTAACCATATGCACCAACTTAATGCACCGACATATTGGTGTCGATAGTGATCGTTAATGAGAACTCCTGCCTGATTATCAGGACGCATGAGCTGTGGGAACGTACTGTAAAACTACGACATTATCAGGTCAACTACGCAATCCTCATATTTACATGGGTTGGGACTCAATCATTAGCCTTTTTGGTTAGGCACAGTCCCTAATTTCCAGGTCGCGAACGCTACGTGGAGGCAATGTTAACGTAACGCCCTCGTGTCCAACGGCCTGGATTTGTCCATCATACATGAATATGTCCGTGAACTGATAGGTTCGGGCCGGGTCCAGCCTCATTGTATCGAACGCATGACGGGGGATACGAACGGACGTTTGATACGGAGTATGAAGAGAAAAATTACAGACAATCATGATCTTCTGACGGTCGGTGTAG
>JAQBNX010000768.1 GCA_028288385.1 Spirosoma sp. | reverse complement strand
TTCTGTAGATTTTGGTTAAGGTCATCGGCAATGGCTAACGCATCATCTTTGTGGTCAGCCTTGATCTCTTCTCGTAGTTCATCGACCAGTTCGGTACTGACTTCCGAGAAGTTATTAACGAAGTTCAGTGGGTTCTGAATCTCGTGAGCAATACCTGCCGTTAGCTCGCCTAAACTGGCGAGTTTTTCTTTTTGAATAAGTTGAATCTGGGTAATTTGGAGTTGCGCTAACGCATCTTCGGCGCGTTTCTTCTCGGTTTGGATTCGAATCAAATCAAGTTGGGCTTGTTCAGCCTGGGCTTCTGCCTTTTTCAAATCAAGGAAACGGGTATAAGTCTGGTCAAAAACTTTTCCGAAACGCTTGAATATTTCATGTACTTCAGGGACTGACTCATACGTAATGAACATGAGACTAACCTCTGAACCAAATACAAAATATTCATATTGGCTTGTTGGGAATTCAAATCCACTTTCTAATATGCCTTTAAATTGTTTTTCCCCAAATTTACTTAACTGGCGATAGACTTCTGCCAATTGTTCACCTTCTTCATAATTAACAAAAATTTCATCACCTCTTCTTTTTGCTTTACTTAATTCAATAGAAACAGGCAATATGTTCGTATCAATAGTATAAGGTTCCATAAAGCCGCCTTGGGGATTTGTAATATAGTCCGTATAAAAATTATTGTCATCGCTCCAAACATTAAATCCCGTTGTCCACGTTTTAATACCCAGACTCTTAACCTGTTTGAATAATAATTCTGCCACCTCAGTCAGCTCATTACTTTCCTGCATCGCCATGGTTCGGCTCCTCACTCGTTCTAATGCCACCTCAATTTGGGCTTCCCGTGTCTGTGCTTCGGCTTTTTGCAAGTCTAGAAATCGGATATAAGCCTGGTCGAATACCTTTGCAATTCGCTTAAAAATATCAAATTTATCAGGAGGAAACACCTCGCCAGTCCAGCTATTGGCGACTACACCCGAATTTTTTTCTACCACAAAGGCCTGGGTGTAGCCTGATGCCTGCATTATCTCGTCCCGTAAAAATTGTGGTATTTGAACTAAATCATTGTGTTTGAAGACATAATCGAAATATTTATTTTTTTCGTCGCGGGTATAGATCTTATTATAAATGGATTCGCCCGTTTCTTTCGCTTTCCATACATCCAGAATGATTGGATTATCCATAAAATCATCCGCATCATATGGCAGGTTGTTTCGTATGGGGAAGTCTATTTGGTTAGGGGCAGATACCCAAAGAATGGAATCCTTTGAGCCTTCGGTAAATAGCTGGATACCGGCACCGCCATCAAACACAAGCCCCAGTTCTTTCAGTTTCTGAAATACCACTATGACAACCTCTTGTAGTTCATCGCTGCTGTGCATGGCCAACGAGCGGGACCGTATTTTATCCAAAGCCGCTTCAATCTCTAAATCCTGGTTTTTATGCTCCAGTTCGGCGGTTCTTTCTGCTACTTGTTTTTCTAACGTTTCGTTCTGTGTGGCTAGGATTTGTTGTTTTTCCTCAGAAAGCTGGTGAACTTCATCTAGCCTTTTTTCTAAATCGATACTGGTTTCAGCAAATTCTTTTGCCAGATAAAACGAAAACAATAAGCTAATACAAATCCTACTTGCATGCCAAAACACATCCCATAATCGAAAATCATAACCAATTGATGGATTAGGGAGAAGTTTATATAGTAATAATATATAGATAAAATAAAAAATAATCTGACCTCCCATGCCAAAAACCAGCAAACCTGCTGAACGCTTCCCCTCAATATAAGCACTTATAACAATTTGAAGCGAAAAAATACTAATCAAGAAAAATGGCATTACAGATCTCGCTAAATCTGAAAGTGGAATAAAAATGCTAAGAAAGTAAATGCCAAATAAATAGATGATTAAGAGCCAAAAATAAAGCCCCTTTTTTCTAGGAAACAAAGCATAAACGGCGAGTAAAAGAAATAAACTAAATAAACTAGGATAAAAAGCATTAAGTATTTTACCAGCATAGACATTAATGGCTACACTGTGACTTGTAATGAGATACATATATATAAATTCACCAATGCTGGTCGATAAAGCAAATAATGAAAAATATAAGTTTGCCCTTTTGTTAAGTAGAATTAGGTAAAAGGACAAATGAATAAGGCCCAGTACCAGAAAGAAGCCAAGGTATATTAAATGTAAATAGTAAAGAAGTATCGTATTTTCGCCAAGTCTGTCCGCATGATTAACATCTCGGATACGCATTCGAAAAAATTGATATGACCTAGTATAAGCGTAAGGAGGGAAACCTTCCTGAATTGAAAACCTGATAGCAACTACCTGATTTGGCTGGTTAAAAAGCACGCCTTCTGGTTCGTCTGCCGGATTAAACGCCGTTACATCTCCGGATCGGTTACTCACAATTCCATAAGTTTTCAGCCGATTGCCATTTAAGAAAATTTCAGAAGCCGCATTTTGCTTAACCTGAAACGCTAGGGCTTTATTGACCAATGTGCTAGAGACGCGTAAATGGATTCGGAGCCAGCCAACAGATGATTTTCGAATTTGTGGCAATAAATCAAATCCTGTCGTTGGATCGATACGTTCCCACTTCGAGTCATCAAACTCCGCTTTGGCCCATTCTGGATTATCACCTGCGTGGAATGTCCAGCCATTGTCGAGTAAGAAGCCTTGTGGAGGTAAACTATCTATACGTAACGGCTGAACCGATTGACCCAGACCAGCCGTAGCCGTTAGCAGAAAGAGAAGCAGAATAACGGAGCGCATGGGAGTGGAAGTTACTGGTGAGGATAACTGACTGCTAACTTGGCGATTACATAGCACATTGTCAAACTAACCAGATGGGCACACTCAACCTCGGATAGTAACGAAAATGTGTAAATTGATACGTAAATTTTGCCCAAACTTCTACCGGCTGCACTAATTAGTTCTCAATGGAAATCAAACCCGAGCCTGACCCAAATAAACCGCAAGACCTTATCAAACCTGTGGATGAGAAAACACGGGATAAACCCAAGAAAGAGAAGACTAAGAAAGCCAGCAAAGGGGTGGAAACGCTGTTTCGCACGACGATGTCCAATCACATCCGACTCAGTGAAATGGCCGACCGGAAGGCTAACCTGATGATTTCTATCAATACCATCATCGTCTCAATTATCATCTCGGCCTATGCCCGTAATATTGACGCACGCACTACGTTGCTCATTCCCAGTCTGCTCCTGCTGACGGTATGTCTGGTCACCATTATTATCTCGCTGATCGCCACCAACCCAACTATCTCGCCGATTGCACAACGGGACACGGCTGCGTCAGATCGCCCGGTCGATCTCCTATTTTTCGGGTCCTATGCCCAATTTACGGCCGACGAGTACCGCCAAAAACTACGCAAACTCCTGACAAACGATGAAGACCTTTACAACGGCCTGATCGACAATTTATACGCCCAGGGCCAGGTGCTGTCCCGTAAATACAAACTCCTCAAATTTGCTTATCAATTTTTCATGATTGGGTTCTCAGCGGTGATCGTCATCGTTATCATTACCCTTATCAAGACGTATTGGCTCAGTTCAACCCTTTGATAACGATACCCGACTGATCGCCTTTAAGAAATTCGGACCGCACCGAAGCCGGTTTGTTAATGGTAGCATAAAAGTCATCCAGGTACTTAAGCGTCCGCTTCACGTAGGCCGGACTTAGCCGGGTTTCATTCGTGTAAAGGGCATAGAACTGAGGCTTCAACTTGTTGAACTGGTCAAAAACTTGCTGAAACATAGCAACTGGATATGGGATTCCCCGGTATAGCCGCTGCCGCACTGACTGAATACCGAGTTGCTCAGCGGGCCGCGCATAACTGGCTTCAACAATGCCCGCGTGGTCGAAGTCATAAGGCACCGGCTGTAACCTGGACCCACCCGTATCGAACAACCGAATATTGTGCAGGTAGGGTACTGACCAGTCGGTATTGCCAATCATGTATTCAAATACCGCAACGGTAGCCGTCCTGAGTGAATCGGTATAGCGCATCGTAATTTGTTTCTGATTGCTGACCTTTGCTCTATTCCGTTTTGCTACGTCACTTTCATCTTCCAGCAGGAATGCCCAA
>JAQBNX010000172.1 GCA_028288385.1 Spirosoma sp. | reverse complement strand
CATGAAACTCGTCAGCATTCAGGACCTAATTGAGTACCGGCTACAAACCGAATCACTAATCCGGCGCGAAATTGGTGTGGACATGCCGACCGAACACGGGCACTTCGACCTGATCGCATTCCGGCAGAGCAACACCAACGATTTGCATTTGGCACTCGTGAAGGGCACCTGGGAGCCCAGCGAGCCAGTGTTGGTGCGCGTTCACTCGTCCTGCGTCACCGGCGACATTTTCGGATCGTGCCGTTGCGACTGCGGGGGACAACTCCGCGCGTCCATGAAGATGATAGAAGCCGAAGGCCGGGGTGTGGTGGTCTATATGTTTCAGGAAGGTCGCGGCATTGGCCTGCTCAATAAACTAAAGGCCTACAAACTCCAGGAGATGGGGCGCGATACGGTCGAGGCCAACCTCGATTTGGGCCTTCCAATGGACGCCCGCGACTATGGCATAGGAGCGCAGATTCTGCGTGACCTCGGCATCCGCAAACTCCGGCTCATTTCCAACAATCCTAAAAAACGGGCGGGCTTAATGGGCTATGGACTCGAAATTGTCGATACGGTGCCCGTGGAGATTGCCTCCAACCCGCATAACGAAAAATATCTGCGTACCAAGCGTGATAAGATGGGGCATACCATCATGAACGAACCGGTTAATGAAGAGCAATAAGTAAATTTTCCGTTTATGCGTTCGTGATTTGTCTCCATGTTATTGAGTAACAGCCAACGAACGCATAAACGGACAGTCACCATAAACCAACGTAATAGCCATGAACAAACCTTCTTTCAAGGACCTAATCAGCGGGGAAACACCGGTACTGGTTGACTTTTATGCTGACTGGTGTGGCCCCTGCAAGCAGCAGGCACCTATTTTGAAACAGCTTACCGACCGCGTCGGAGATAAAGTGCGTGTCGTTAAAATAAACGTAGATAAAGCGCAGAAAGCCGCCGATCAATACCAGATCCGGAGTGTTCCGACCATGATTTTATTTAAAGACGGTAAGATTGTCTGGCGGCAGTCGGGCGTTCAGCCCCTCCATACACTGGAAGGATTAGTGAAGCAGTTTGGCAATTGAGCGTAGGAAAACCAAGCTTACTATTTTTGCTGCGCTAACCCAAAATTCTTCAGGTTTGTCAGCGCCGTTACGTTGATAATCTTCCACTGACCGTTGATTTTTTCGACCACCCGCGACTCCTTCGACGTTGTTTTACCGTGGCTGTCCAACAACGTCTGATCGTAAGCGACAAATGCCATATTCCCGTTCTGGTGGATGGTGTAGTTCGAATTCTGCACCGTTACGTTATCCATTACCTTCGAGCTTTTGAACTGACTGGCAAACTGTTTTTCCAGCTTGTCCCATCCTTCCACGAGCATAAAGTCCCCACCGTACAAATTAGCGGCAAAGTGAACATAGGGAGCATGTGCCCACGCGTTGGACCATATGGCTTTGTCGCGCTTAAAAAATCCTTCCGTTTCGCTGCGAAGCACCCGTTTAATGGCTTCCTGGTCGGCCTGTGCCAGCCCCTCTGATAGGCTGCTGAGTAAAATCGCAATCACCAATGCATACGTTTTCATGGCCTTGAACGATTTGATACTAAAGTAAGGTAGCGCATAATATGGTAATATCCAAGTATTATGTTAGACTTTTTGTATCTCATTCAACCCTGGTTTCTCACCTATAGTCACTATTTACAATGCTGCAGTTGCGCTAGCTTTGACTAAAAAAAGCCGTGATGCAAGCAAGTCTTTGCATCACGGCTGCGAAATTTCACTTAATACGACGTTACGTAGGTTTTGCCAAAAAGCTGATTAATCGAAACTTTCGATCATATTTCGGTACATGGTTTTTGCTTTCCATTGCCCACCGGCAATAATACGCCGGATGGTGTAAAGCGGCATGGTATCATCGCGCTTATCAGCGAGCGTAAAGGCGGCTACGTAACCACGCTTCTGAATTTCGGGCAGCGCTTGCTTGTTCCAAAGGCCAAACGGATAGGCAAAGTATTTGATGGGTTTGCCAATGATGGATTCCAGCTTCGCTTTGGGCTCCTCCACCTGTATTTTCCAATCGTCGCCCTGGTATTTTTTCACATTGTGATGGTCCCACGTGTGCGCTCCGATGGCATGCCCCCGGTCATACAGGTCTTTGATTTGGGTTTTGTCCATGTAAGGCTGCTTTCCCCGCCGGCCAATGGCTACGGTCATGATAAAGAACGCCCCCTTGAAACCGTGTTTATCCAGGACTGGAAGGGCGTTTTCATATTGATCGAGGTCGCCATCATCGAAGGTAAGCATGATGGGTTTTGAAGGCAGCTTGGCACCCGTGGTCAGGTAAGCATAAAGTTGATCGGGCAACACGGTATGGTAGCCGCTATCGGCCAGCATCTGCATCTGTTCGCGGAAAGCCCCCGTTGGAATGATGTAATCTTTGGAGGATTGTGAATCACTGGAGCGCCAGTCGCGAATCTGGTGGTAGCAAAGGATTGGCACCTGGGGTCGGGCCAGGATGGTAGCAGCATTGGCAATCTTACTGGCTGGAATGCTGCTGGGATCAGGCGCTGATGTAGCAGCCGATGCGTCTGTTTTAGAACTGGTCGGTTTGCCATCGGCATCGGCCGAGGCCGTGCTTTTTTCAGATTCGGTCGAAGCTGCACTTTTTGACTGGCAGCCGCTTAACCCATTGGAAATCAAAACGGACAGACAAATGGCTGTTACGAGGGGGAAAACTTTACGAGTAAACATAGCAAATTAGTATCCCCAAACTTAAGGAAAAAGCGGGTTGGTGGCGATAGGTTTTTACAATATATATCTGTTCGGTGCCAATGCCTTACATGACTAAACGTAACGCAGCCAGGTAATCTGGGGGTGTTCTGATTTGTAGCGACCGTACCAGCGGCAAAGCGGATAAAGCAATAGTACCAGTCCCAACCAAACCACATAAACCATTGGCAGCGATATTCCCGCTCCGGGCGGGCGACCAAAACTTAGCGGACCAAGGGGCATATCAGTCAGCGAAAACCCTTGCAACAATACCATCCCGATCATGGCGGCTTTTACCAAATACCAGTGAATCAGGTAATAAAATAAAGGTACTTTCCCGTAGACCGTCATGATACGGGTAAAGCCGGTATTAGCCCCGTCGGTCAGCCATAGCCCTGCAAACATAATACCCAGCGTAACGGCGGTATAAAGCAGCGACGGTGGATACTTGCTTACGTTTATGAACGAAAGGGCCGTAAAAAGACCACTTTTCTGAACCGACCAAAGAGCCGCATCGCCATACAAATTAATGAATCGCAACACCACAAACACACCCAGCGACACCAGACTAAGCCGCAGCAGTTGCTTTCGACGCTCATCCACCGGCAGTGCAAATAGGGGTCCACAGGCATAGCCAAACAGCATAATCCCGAACCACGGAATCAGCGGATAGGCAACAAGGAGCATAAACTTGGTGCCGAATGGAAACACTTCCGTACGGAACAACAACGACCAGCCCAGTCGGGCCGCTAGATTCTTGAACGCGGGAACTAGAGGAAGCAGATCATGCAGGAAAATAATGACCAGTCCGGCAATCCCCAGCCACCGCACGGGAAGTCTGGATGCTCCGGATAAGATGACAAGGCCCGCACCGATCACAAAAATTACCTGGATCATAAGCGACCGGAACTGAATGTCGGTCCAGAAGGCAAAATTAATAAGCGTAATTTCCAGCAGAATCAATACCAGCCCACGTTTCAATAAAAAATTGCGGGCCGCTGGTTCGCCGCCGCTGTTTAGTCGTGTCGATTCCCACCCTTGGGTTACAGCATCTCGGTCGGCCGTCATGCGTTTGTGCAGCGATAGATAGGCCGATGTTCCGGACAAAAACACAAACGTTGGAGCACATAAATGCGTGATCCAGCGAGTCAGAAAAATTGGTGCGGTGGTGGTAGCGAGACTCGTTGGGTCCTGGGTCAGGGCGGGCAGATGCAACAGATCCCGAATATGGTCCAACGCCATAATCACCATCACCATGCCCCGGACTACATCAATTGATTCAACTCGCTTCATACCTCCAGCCTTGTATCGTTTAGGCGGGCAAAGTACAAACAATTCGGCTTCGGTTAGCCTGCCAGTGTTGATTGATCTTTCTCCACTACGTCGGTCTGTCCCGCTTTATGGCTTGTTTTTCCGCGAGCGAAGGAAACAACAATGGCTGTCAGCATCAGGCCAGTTATCGTCAGATAGACATAGCGCATACCTGTTAGTTGAGCCATTGTGTTCATCGGGTCAGTCCGGTGCGTCAGTGCGTACTGGTTACGGGTGCTGTACCAGATGGCAGCCGCCAGCGCAATGCCTACCACTAGCCCCATGTTGCGCATGAAGGCAATCACACTGCTGGCAACCCCACGCTGCGACACGGGAGCCGCATTGAGGGCACTGCTGCTATTGGGCGACTGAAACAAGGCGAATCCAAAACTGACCAGGGAACTACGCCACACTACGTCCTGCCAAACCCAGTCGGCCCGCAAAAACGAAAACGAGAAATACCCAATGGCCGCCAGCAGCAGGCCGGTGCCGGCTAACCATCGTGTGCTGACCCGACTCGACAGGTATCCGCCAATGGGAGCAATCACGCTCAACGTCAGCGGACCAGACAGGAGCACAAGGCCCGCCATCTGGGGGGTAAACCCAAGCAGTTGCTGGAGAAAAAACGGAATAATGAACAGGTTACCACCCGAGGCAACAAAACCTAACCAGGAAGCCAGGATGGCCGAGGTGTATGGACGAATCCGGAATAGGCTGAGGTCCAGCATGGGCAAGCGGGTACGCGATTCCCAGAAGAAAAATAGCCCCAGCAAGACAAAACCGCTGCCCAATAGAGCCAATACCAGCGGATGAATCCACCCATAGTCAGGCTCGGGCGCGAAGTCCAGCCCGGTCAGCAAGGTGGTTACTCCAACCAGAAACAGCCCAGCCCCAACCAGATCAAACGGCTGCCGCGGCTGCGTGGGGCTAGAGGGCAACACTACCGAGGCCCGCCAGATGGCGACAAGCCCAATGGGCACATTCACAAAAAATATGCTCGCCCACCCAAACTTACCCAGCAGCAAGCCGCCAACGACCGGCCCTGTACTGGCGCCAGCAGCAACAATGGCTCCCATCAAACCCAGCGCCTGTCCCCGTTCTTTAGCCGTAAACGTATCGGAGATGATGGCAGGGGCAATTGCAAAAATCATTGATGCGCCAAGCCCCTGCACCACCCGGAAGCCAACCAGCGACACAATGTTCCACGAGAGCCCGCACAGCAACGACCCCAGCACGAAGATGATAAATCCGGTGATGTACATCGACCGCCGACCCAGCCAGTCCGACAGCTTACCCATAATGAGCAGCGTACTGGTAGTTGTTAGCAGGTAACTGAGCACTACCCACTCGACGCTGTCGCCCGCATTCAGTTCGCGACGGATGGTGGGCAGCGCAATATTGACGATGCTACTATCGAGGGTAGCCATGAACGTACCAAAGGCCAGTGTGGCCAGTACCAGCCATTTATTAGGTACAGCAGGGGATGAAAGGGTTGTATTGGAGGGCACAGATAACGTATTGTGAAAACTACCTTTTCGTAACCGCGATGTTCGCCGGGTTGTTTGGTAGCCTTAGGCATAGGTATGATTTTGACAGGTAGCTGTCTGCCTTGCGAATTGTCGGTTTTGGCGTATACCCTGAAAGCTGTACTACTTTAATTGCCCATAAACCGCTCCCGTAAATGCCATTCAAAACTTTCCCGCTTCGGATAGTGAACCTCGCCGAATGGCAACCGCAGTGGTTGGCCATGAAACTGCTTGAGGTTATGGGGACTCGCTACGTTGTCGGCTAAGGAAGGCGAAACAACAACCCGTAACCTTTCGTCCACGCCAATCATGCCCCGGTCAAAAGCGGTATGGAGCGTAGGGCTAAGCGCAATGCCATTCGTGACTTTGTCGTCGCCCGAAATACTGATCGGTACGATATGACAGGCTTCGACCAGCGACGAGCCATCTATGGCAATCACTTTCATGCCAGAGATAGCACAAGTGAAGTCGTAGACTTTTGAGACCAGCTTCTTGAACAAGCCACCACGCACAAAACGGGTTTCTTCGTCATCTACCAGTTTTATTGCCTTTGTGTAAGAGATTTCTTTCTCATTCAGCAAATACGTTTCGAGGTCATTCAAGTAGGTACGTCCGGCGTTTTTGATGGTTAGAAATCCGGCCTTGGTATCGGCAAAGTAGTAGTCGAGAAGGCTGTTTTTCAGTTGCAGACGAGTGTATTCATTAGTTAATAAAGGGAACAGGTCGGCGGCAAAGTAGCCATAATCGAGCCGGTCGCTGAGCGTTTGAACACTGCGAATGTGATTATCAATGGCTGCGCCTGCCTTGGCTTTCAAAAACCAGAAGCCATCACTCTGTAAGTAGAAAAACGGTTGTGTGAAATCGTCTTTGTGCACCGTTCGAACCAATAGTGCGAAGTTTTCCTTGAAGGTTGCGACCAATTCAGGCGTGACAGTTACCCGGTTTTCAGTAATAACCTGCTTTTCGATCAACTCAATGATGG
>JAQBNX010000174.1 GCA_028288385.1 Spirosoma sp. | reverse complement strand
AACGCAGCCTGCAAAGCCCCACTTAATTGCTCACCGAAGGTTCCTTCATGGGTGATCAGTTCAGACGAATGCAGAACGGGTAGCTTTGTATCCTCGGCCGTTTGTCTGACACGGTCATTGAGGTATTGTACAGCTTGGCGGTTATAATGCGGCTGGCTCAGCAAACGCTTGCGGGCGGCATCAGTCTGAGCAGACTGGACAAAAATCAGTATGGCAGTTGCGCTGGACAAAAGTATTATTTCACTGAGTTGGCCATAAACATACGCAAAGTAGCTTCGGCCCGATTGCATAATACCTTGAAAACTACTAATTCACGTTTTTGGCCGGCTTTTCATCCGCAAAACTGTTTTGCTTAACATGTTCATGTTTGTGGCCGGTCAGGAAGCTGGATGATTTCGCCGGTTTGCCATGAATCCGCACCCGGTTGTGGGGTAGGGGCTGGAATGTCGGCCCGGTTTTGCCGTTTTTCGGCGGTAGAAACGCCGAAACGTTTATCCCGCTCGTCCTGCAGGCTGGGAGACAACTGCCCGTCTTTGGTAAATCCCATCATCAGCGCAGGACTTCCCATTGGCAGTTTTATGTCCTGATCCGTATGCCAGGTATGCCATGTCTTGCCGTACGTTGAAACAATGGTCTCCATTAGTTCGTGCTCAGCAACAATAGGCAGGCCGGGTGCAATTAGGGAACCACCTTTGACCTCGTGGCGGTGAGTATGCCAAAGTTTCTTCTCGTCGGACGGCAGGGTTTTAAATAGCGTTTCAGAGACAATATATTCCACACCCATAATCTTGGCATCTTTGCCATTGCCGTCGTAAATCACGCACTGGGTCAGGTCTTCGTTGAGTTTAGCGCAGTAATGATGCGCTTCCATCTGGCCGCTGATTTGCCCATTGTAGAAATGAAATCCGTTCAGATAAATCTCCAGGTTGCTAACGGGCGTTTTATTTTGTAGCGCGGTAGCACCGGCTTCCAGCACTTCAGTCTTAGTTGTTTTTTCGCTACCTGGCGATTGGACGTTAGACGATGTGTTCTTTCCACCACAACCAAGTAGGATTCCCACCAGCACGGCCCAACTGACTTTTGATTTCATTACGTATGCTTGTTGAGTATATGTCCAAAACAGCTGTTCATAAACGTTGTTCAGGTAGGTTAGGGAGAGGCTAAAAAATAAGGGATCGCTCCACGATGGGCGATCCCTGTTCTATAATTGAGACTGATAGCTGTGTTACAGTTTACGCCATGAGGGACCAGCCTTCGCGGTATTGGCGCTTAACGAATTGGTTGGCTTCGTCTAAGTTGGTAATCTTCATGTTTTTACCATCCCACATGAGTTTCTTACGTCCCGGATAGTTAAACCCTTTGCCATCAGCTTTAGGGGTCCGAAGCGTGTAACTGCGAATGGCCAGGTTACCCATTAGAACAGACTCGGTGAGTGGTCCGGCAAAGTCGAACGAGGACGTAAGCGCCTTGTGTTCTTTGCTGTTGAAACCTGCCTTGCAGGCTTCCGTCCAGTATACCTGGTGGCCATTTTCTGGCAACGCTTTCACCCCTCCATTACTACCCGGTTTAGGGGCGGCCTCAAGCTTCTGACCGCTTTTGGTATAAAGCTTTGGGTCATCGCCATACATGCCACATACCAACAATCCCTTATCTCCCTGCATCACAACACCATTTTCGCCATTTTCTGGCATGGGTTCACCTTCGGGGAGCATTTCGGGACGGAACGGACGGAGGCCGCCATCTTCCCATATCATTGTGACAGCCGACTTGTTTTTGGACGATGCCGGAAATTTCAGTTCCACATGTGACGACGGCGGACACCCTTCAGGAATGTACTCGGGTGTCCAGTCTTTCAGGAAAACCTGACCGATGCTCGTTTCGACTTCCGTAGGATAGCCTAATCCAAGCACCCGGAACGGTACGTCCATGATATGGCAACCGATGTCTCCCAGGGCACCTGCACCGAAGTTCCACCAACCCCGCCATTTGAAGGGGTGATAGGCGGGGGTGTAGCCTACTTTCTGCGCTGGTCCGAGCCACAGATCCCAATCCAGATCGGCGGGTGTCTCGGCCGCTGGTTGTGGCACCGGAATACCCTGTGGCCAAACGGGCCGGTTGGTCCAGAGGTTAACAGTGTGTACGGTACCCAGCAACCCTTTGTCGAACCATTCGACCATTTGTTTTTGCTGTGGATTCGAGGATCCCTGGTTCCCCATCTGCGTTACCACTTTGTACTTACGGGCGGCTTCGGTCAGCATACGGGCCTCGTAAATGTTATGTGTCAGTGGTTTCTGTACGTAAACGTGCTTTCCGCGCTGCATGGCAGCCATGGCTACAACAGCATGGGTGTGGTCGGCCGTTGAAACCGTTACCGCATCAATGCTTTTGCCTTCTTTGTCCAGCATCTCGCGGAAATCCTTGTAGCGTTTCGCATTGGGGTGCTTCGTGAAATTCTCCTTAACGCGGGCTAGCCCCCAATCGACGTCGCAGAGAGCTACGATGTTGTTGGCTCCGTTGTTATACGAATTATTTGTATCACTGAAGCCTTTGCCACCAAATCCAACGCCGGCAATATTGAGTTTATCGCTTGGTGCAATGAACCCTTTGCCACCCAATACGTGGCGGGGCACAATTAAAAAGCTGGTAGCCGCCAATGCACCGGTCTGAATAAACTGGCGACGTGTGGTATTGAGTCCCGTCTGATCAGGCTTCGGTGATGAGTTGTCTGATTTGTTCATGAGAAGTAATAATCAGGAGTTTAGTGGTATAAGAGCACACTATGAAAAATTTACCCGGTTCACTCTACGTTTTTCAAACCGGGTAGACCTTTGCCTTTTTCGTATATCTAACTGAATTTGGTTTTAAAAACTGCTGTAACAGAATTAATAAACTCGCTGACACACTATACCTATTTAAGTATAGGCTCCAGCGCGGCCCGATTCTCGGCCAGCCAGGCATGGATATCTGTCACAATCTCGCGAATACCGAGTTGAGGTTTCCAGCCAGTGCGGGCCGTTACGTTGGTGTTATCGGTGATGTAGAGCCGGATGTCGGCGGCCCGATTTTCAGCAACGGATTTGATGGGAATGGTTTTACCGGTTACCTCCTGACAGATCACCGTCAGCTCCTGCAACGATGCGCTACTTTCGTTGCCCCCGCCGGCATTCAGGATTTCGCCATTCACTGCGTCGAGGTTATGCAACTCCCAATCAATGAGCCGATACAGATCATCGATGTGGAGCATGTCGCGAGTTTGCTTGCCGGTACCGCCGTACCCGATATAGGCTAGTTGCTGCTCAAAATAGTGCTTGGCAATCCAGAGCACCATTACCCCCTGATCGACCTTGCCCATCTGCCACGGGCCGGTAATGACACCACAGCGGTTAATAACCGTTTTTAAGCCGTAGAACTCGTTGTATTCCTGAATCAAGAGCTCTGAGGCCAGTTTGGTGGTACCGTAAAGGGAGCGTGCCCCGGTTAGGGGAAAATCCTCGGCAATCCCCCGCGACGATACGCCGGGCACAGGTTGGTTGTCTGTCAGGACAAAGCGCGTGTCAGCCTCCGCAAAATTGAGCGTTTCAATGGTTTTTATAGGGTAGACACGACTCGTAGACAGGAAAATAAAATTAGCCTTATGCTTCAGTGTATAGTTGAGGCAGTTGACCGTACCGAATAGGTTGGTGTTAATCAGGTAGTCGGGCGTACCGTCCAGACCGGCCAGCACGCTTGGTTCGGCGGAGGCCTCAATTACTGTATCGACGGCGGGCAGGGCATCAAAATCTTCTTTGCTACGTATATCGCCATGCAGAAATTCAATACCAGCCACTTTCAGCCGCGCCAGGCTCAATTCAGAACCGCGCCGTTTGAGGTTATCTAGCGCAAAAATCTGGTAGGATGGGTAATTTTTCTTGAGTGAGATAGCCAGCGACGAGCCAACAAATCCGGCACCGCCGGTAATGAGAATCTTCATAAATAACGAGCTAAAGACTAAAGGAGCGAATGAGTGGGAAAGCTGCGAAAGCCAACTACGCCCTTTGATTAAGTGGCAATGCGTTTAAGTTTGACATTTTCAACTGGCCGAATGACGAGCGGTACTTTTTCGATTTTTACTGAACTACTGTCGAGCCCAAACCACCGATCTTCCGGCGTGGTGAAGCCTTTGACGGTGAAGTAGATGTTCATGATGAACTGCTCAGTGGCAGGCAGTTCGTTTTCGAAGGAGAGGAACTTCTCAAGCACCACAAAGCGGAAATCACCAATTACGTTCTGGCGGCTAAGTGACTCATACCGGCTGGTGATGTCCACCTCTTTGTTCTTGACCATGTCCTCAATCACCTTGCGAAAGAACAGGTTGATGCGCTGCTCCACCCGAAAACCAAGCTTAAACGTCACTTTGTAGGCATCGTCTACAGCAATGGTGTTCACTTTATACTCCATCGTGTAGGGGTCATCGGTGGTGTCGACGTGCACGAACCAATAGATATCAGCCCGTTTGGGACGTTTCTGAAAGATGGAGTAGATGATCTTCGACTCGATTTCGGACTGCCGGGCGGCATTGCTCATGAACACCAGGTGGGTAGCGTATTTAGGTATGCTAATATCCCGGCTGAGTTC
>JAQBNX010000173.1 GCA_028288385.1 Spirosoma sp. | reverse complement strand
ATCGGCTGATTTTCTTTCCACTCAAGCCGGACCAGTTTACACCTACGTACTGGATTGATATGGGGGCTGTAGCCATCACTACGTTAGCTGGGGCCACCCTTATTCAGCACTTGAGTGATAACGCCATTTTTAGCGGTTTTCTACCGTTTTTGAAAGGTGTCAGTTTGCTGGGCTGGGCGGTGGGCACCTGGTGGATTCCCCTTATTGTATTGCTTGAAGTTTGGCGGTTTCGGGCTCCGTCTATTTCGCTGAACTATAACCCGCAACGATGGAGTATGGTCTTTCCATTGGGTATGTATACCGTTTGTACGTGGCGATTGAGCGAAGCCCTACAAATGCCAGCTCTGCAACTAATTGCCCGTGGGTTCATTTACCTGGCATTGGTAGGCTGGGGCTTAACGTTTCTGGGCATGTGTTTAGGTATGTTTCGGCCTGGGGTTGCCCATGACGCATCACAGGCAACCCCAGGCCGCTCTTAAATCCACGGTCCTAAGCTGCGACAATCAGTGACTGCGGAGCTGATTGCTTGATACGAGTCAGCAGCCAGGCTGTCTGTCGCTTGGTCTGCCCGGACAGTTCGTTGCAGGTTGCTTCCAGTTCTTTATCGTGCAGGGCCATGGCTGCCTGGTAGATGACGATCCAGCACAGTTCTACTTCATTGCTCAAGAGCCAAAGATCGTGCAGGTCGCGCATCAGGGCCAAACTTCCCTTACGAGGTTCATCAAACAGGGTACGGCTCAGCTTGTCGGGTTCACTGCTTCTATCTTCTGAATACTTTTTAATAAAGGGCTTTAACTGCTGCACGTGCTGGTCTGACCAGGAAGCCAGCAACTGGCAGATCTGAAAAATATCCGGCTCATCTGCGTGATGTGCCCCCACTTTCCGCAAGGCTTCGGCCAATTCCTGTTCGCTCTCGTGAACAAGGCCAAGGTAATTTCCTAAATGCATGACGTTCCTGATTTAGAGTTTGCTTTTCACCGTTTCCACTACGCCTTTCACCACTTCGACCAGCTCATCTTTGGTACTCAGCACCTTCTCCCGAATGGAATGAGGGTCGGTCTTGCGGATGCTCACCGCAGCGTACTTGAAATGCGGCTGCTTGCTGACGGGGTCCCACTCCGAAAGTGTCAACTCATTGACGGCCCGCTTCCGGTCATCCTTGTCCCAATAGCCATAATGGAAAGGGATAAAGACCAGCCCCGGCTCAATCTCGCCAATCCTGGCGGGCTCAATAACCCGGCCGCGACGGGACACAACCTCCACCCAATCGCCTTCGGTAATACCATATTTACCTGCATCTTCTGCTGATAGCTGCACAAATCCTTCGGGGGCGGCATCATTCAACTCCTTGGAGCGGCCCGTTTTGGTACGGGTGTGGAAATGATAGACTACGCGGCCAGTTGTCAGCCAAAGGGGGTAGTCGTCATCGGGGATTTCGTGGGGTGGCTCATAGTCGACGGCATGGATAACAGCCCGGCCGCTGGGGTCTTCTGCTTTGTATTCGTCCTGTGGTTTTGCGGCTCCCGTCGATAAGTCCTGCCCATAGGTTTCGCAGTAGTCTGCGCTGGTGTTAAACACGCCATCGGTATAAATATGCTCGGCGCCGTCCGGGTACTGCTCATTGCACGGCCACATTATCCCTGACCCCTCACTTAGTTTGGCGTAACTCATGCCCGTATAATCGCAGGGCCTGCCCCGGCTGCATTCCTTCCAGGCCTCAAAGCATTCTTCGGGTGTCTTCCAGCCAATCAGCGGATTGCCATCCTTGTCCCGGAAATCCATGCGCCGGGAGTAGTCCAGAAAAATGTCAAAGTCGGAGCGGGACTCTCCTGGCGGGTCTATAGCTTTGTGAGAGATATGGACGGTGCGGTCGACGTTGGTGAAACAACCTGTTTTTTCACCCCAGATCGCCGTCGGCAAGACTACGTCGGCCAGTTCGGTCGTTTCGGTCGGGAACGCATCCTGCACCACCACAAACAGGTCATCTTTGGCCAGTATCCGGCGAATCCGGGCCAGGTCCGGCATGGACACGGCTGGGTTGGTGGCTTGGATCCACAGCATCTTAATGGAGCCCTGCTCGCAGTACCGGAAAATCTGCATGGCGTGGGTGGGTGGTGACCAGTGTGGAATTTTGTCGGGGTCGATGTTCCAGAGCCGGCCTAGTTCCTTAACATGTTCGTAGTTGGCCCAGTTTCTGAAACCCGGCAGATCGCCGTCGGCACCACACTCCCGGTTATTTTGGGCTGTGGGCTGCCCATTCATCTGGTATATGCCGCAGCCTTTGCGCCCAATCAGCCCTCGAATTAAATGTAGGTTGTTGATCTGCACCGCAGCCGCCGTGGCCTGCATCGACTGATAAACGCCCTGAAGTGCCGTAGACAACAGTGTTGGCGTACTACCGAGGATGTCAGCGGCCGCCCGGAGCTGGTCGGCGGGCACATCGGATAGCTGCTGCACATACTCCGGCGTGTATTTCGCTACGGTCTTCTTCAATTCGTCGAAGTTAACGGTATGCGCCTTAATGAATGACTCATCGATTTGGCCAGCCTGAATAATCAGGTTTAACAGTCCGTTCATTACGGGAATATTGGTGCCCACGCGGGGTGCCAAGTGAACCGTCGCCTTTTTGGCCGTCGCGGTTTTCCGGGGATCTATCACCACCAGTTTGGGTGGGTTGGGGCCTTCCAGCCGATCGAGCACCCGCATCCACAGCACTGTTTGCTGCGATGCCATGTTATGCCCCACCAGCAGTATTGCATCCGTCGTATCGATATCGGTATACGATCCGGGCTGCCCGTCGGTACCGAAAGAAGCTTTCAGCGCGGCTGCCGCCGTCGCTGTACACAGCCGGGTGTTGCCATCCATGTGGGGGGTACCCAGGCCGGCTTTGCCCAATACGCCCAAGGTATAGTATTCTTCCAGCATGAGCTGTCCGGAGGTGTAAAACCCGATGGCTCCGCTGGTGTATTTTTCGATGAGTTCTTTGGAGCGCTGCACAATCAGGTTCATGGCTTCGTCCCAGGTTGCCTCCTCCAGCTTGCCATTCCGGCGAATGAGTGGTTTGGTCAGGCGATCGGGGCTGTGGTTGGCCACCCAGCCGTGCAGGCCTTTAGGTCCCAGTCGGCCGTGATTGACCCGGTCTACGGCCCGGCCCCGCACACCAACAATCCGGTTGTCTTTCACGCCAATATCCATGCCGCAGCCGTTGGAACAGAGTACGCAGGCCGATTGTACCCAATGATCGGGTTCTTCCGTAAGGCGCTGATCGACTCGAACAGGCCAGTTTTCGTATTGTGGCGTGCGTTCGCCCCAGATATCGGCAATACTGTCGCGTGTTTCTTCCATAAGGCAGTTGGTTTAAGATGATGGCAAAAAGTGAAAACGCTCCACTCATAGGTAGGGTAGCAGAGTAACGGTCATCAAAAGCTTCAGTTTGACTCTTAATGACTTTTTAACCCCGACTTTATTGTCTATGCTTTTGCAATCGTCATTTCTCAGGTTGAGAGACCCGTTTGTCTACAGGGAGCCGACTTAGAAGCTCCCGAAACGAGAAAACGCCTGCCGTTCCAATTCCTCCCGGTGATCAGGATGAGCAATGTTGATGAGGGCACGGGCACGCTGGCGCAGATTCTGGCCATATAGGTTAGCAATGCCGTATTCGGTAACGATGTAGTGGACGTGGGCTCGTGTCGTTGTTACACCCGCTCCTTCTTTCAGAAATGGGACAATCTTGCTCTGGCCTTTGCTCGTTATAGATGGCAGGGCAATGATGGGTTTGCCGCCTTCTGACAGCGACGCTCCCCGCACAAAGTCCATCTGTCCACCCACGCCGGAGTATTGATACGTACCGATGGTGTCGGCGCAGACCTGCCCGGTGATGTCAATTTCGATGGCTGAGTTGATGGCTGTTACCTTCGGGTTGCGCCGGATAATGGCCGTGTCATTGGTGTAGCTGGCCTGCTTCATCGATACGCCGGGGTTGTCATCGATGAAATCATACACTTTCTGGCTACCCATCACAAACGCCGACACAATCCGGTAGGGGAGAACGGTCTTGTGCTCACCCGTTATGACACCACGCTCCACCAGGTCGATGACACCGTCGGAAAACATTTCGGTATGAATGCCCAGGCCTTTGTGATGAATCAGTTCGGTGAGCGTAGCGTTCGGAATGCCACCAATACCGAGTTGGAGCGTAGCGCCATCCTCCACCAGGCTGGCTACGTACTGTCCAATACGGCGGTCTTCGGCGCTAATTTCGCCCGGCAGGACCTCATACATCGGCGCATCAACCTCTACCGCTGCGTGAAGCAGGCTGGCCGGAATCAAGCCGTCACCATGCGTACGGGGCACACGTGGATTCACTTGCGCAATCACGTATTTGGCCGACCGGATGGCTGCCAGTGATACGTCGACCGACGGTCCCAGCGAACAGAAGCCATGTGCATCCGGGGGCGACACCTGAATCAGCGCTACGTCGATGGGCAGCACCTTGCGCTGAAACAGCAGCGGCACCTCACTGAGAAAAACCGGTACGTAGTCGCCAATGCCCTGGTTGAGCTGTTTGCGCATATTAGCTCCAATAAAGAATGAGTTGGGCTTAAATGCGTCCCGGTATTTTTTGTCCAGGTAAGGGAGTGGTCCTTCAGTGTGGATGTGGCATACCTCTACGTCCTTCAGGTCGCTTGCCCGCGCCACCATCGCATCGATTAAAACGTGGGGCGTTTGGGAAACACTGTGAATAAATACGCGATTGCCCGACTGTATGGCCGAGACAGCCTGTTCGGGCGTGGTGAAAGGAAGGATGGCTGGCATGTAATAGACGCTATTCGTTATACTGGTTTTTAAACGCGTTTACTTAACTATAGGAGCAAGAGTGGGGTTTAAAAGAGCTCGACACCTATGTTCCAGTCTTCGTGGCCTGCCAACGTCTGATCGTCCGGCTGTTTCGGCGAAAATCGCTGCCCTTAAGCGGGTTAGCTGTAGGTGGCTGTGGCGTAGTCCGGACCTTATGCCAATACACGAAAATGCCCACTCAGGCGAACGAATCAACCTGAGCGGGCAAGTAAAATAAGGCGGTGTGGGTGGGTTATCCCCTGCGGCCGTACGGTGTTGGGTAGTTGTTATACCGGTTGTTTTGCTGCGACGCAAACAGCCGGTCGCGTTGAGCCGAGGTTAGCACGGCCAGAATATCCTGACGTTTCCTCAGTTGAAGCTGACGATAGCCATCCGGAGTTGTCCGTGTTCTGGCCATCAACTGGTCATAGTTGTTTTCAATCTTACGGAGTTGCTTCTCCTGACGGCGCGACAAGCCGACAATAGCATCCAACCGATCAATTTTTAGTTCATCCTGAGCCTGATCGTTGTAATTGCCGTAGCGAGGGCCCTGTGACTGCGAAGGACGATTGTCATAACGATTATCATAGCGACTGTCATTACGATTGTCATAAGGTCTCGAATAAACGCCTTGAGCCATGCTTACGCCGGTGGTAAGGGCAAGCAAAGTAAGTGCAGCTGCAATTGTCTTTTTCATAATTCAGTAGTTGTTAGGTGTTACTGAAAGTTAGAGACGAATTGAGGTGCTGCGTTTAATTGCAATTAGCGGCTTTTCCTGAATGCCCGTTTAAAGTAGCTGAATCAACCGTAAGTACCCTTGAACAGGGGTGGTTGCTTTCTTATGGCTGGTTAGTTGAGCAACAGGCGTTACGTTAGTGATGCCATTGTAAGCCCGCTGACCTGAACTTGATAGTCTGGGTTGTCTGCCCGGGAAATTTAACCTGCATCGTTACGTCTTTTGCCGTCTTTAACCGCTTAATCAACGCGCTAGCTTTGTCGAAGAAAACGATGTTTGCGCGGCCATTGGCTGCCGCAGAAAGGGAATACGTAATGGGCGCTTGCCCATCAAATCGAACAAGGGCACTACCTGCCTGGAAACTCCGGTTAAATTGGCCGTTCGACACTTCTATGGATACATAGGTACTTTCATTTCCTTTACGTATGCCCAGCGTAGCGGTTGACCCACCCGTATATGGATAGGGAAACTGCAGTACGTTGGACGACAGTAGCGAAGCCTTATAAACAGGATTGCCCGTTCGATCGGTTGTTTTTTCGTAGCGCCACCTAGTGGCTTGAGCCTTAGAACGATCGGTCGATAGACGGGTTGACTGTTTGTTGATTGTATCAGAACTCACAGCTACGGTCGATGATTCAGCGTCGGGGCGTGACGGGGAGGTTTCTTTTTTCGGACCGGCGCAACTGGCAAGAACCAGGAGACCAACCACACACAGTCTAAACTTTATAGGGAAACACAACAACTGATACGCTCTGCCTGGCTGGCCAGCCGTAAAAACACCCCAGACTATCATTGGTGATATTTTAGTTGTATTATAGATATTGCTGACAGCCATCTGACAAAAATAGCCAATCGGTTGCAATCTGCTTTTTTGTATGTCTTATTCTATAAGTTGCAAACACGTATTCATTATACGATATAAATAGTCCATATCGTTTATAACAGGTTATATACTTGTGTAGTTAACACCAAAAATAGGAGAGACTGAATGACTGGAATGATGGGTTTTTCGCGCGTTTGCTGTGTCGTAATAACGCTCGTAATTGTCGGAACAGGCTGTCGGCGTTCTGTGTCGAACGTGCCGTCGGCGTCCAACCGTTCGTCGGGCAAAGTTGCCGGAGATCTTAGTTTGACTGAAAAACGTCAGCAAGGTATAGACTTCGTGGCTGTTGGCAGCAACCCGGCCGATCGTAGCCCGGCGGGCTGGCACCTCGACATTGATTTCTCTAAACAGATGCGGTTCGAGGCACCCAACGGAATCAGCCTGCAGATGGCCGTTCCGAAGCCGAAACCCAGTCCTAAAGGGATGGGTGTGGTACTGGATGCGCAGTCAGGTCCGTTATTGGCTTCTATCAACCGCCATAAAGAGACCAGCCACCGAAATCGGTTGATGGTCTCGATCGAGCCGGTAACGTACCACGATCCACTCACCAAACGCGATTATGCCTATACCGCCCGCATAGAGACCAATGGCCGGCAGTATGTGGGTGGGGGTGTTTTTCTTAAAAGCAGCGACCGGCTTCCTGGTAACTGGACCCTCGAAACATTTAAAGGCCAGCGCCTGCGTCCCAATCAATTCGGCGATAATGCCCTGCCCGTGCTAACTATCGACCTGAAAGAAGGTAAACTGACCGGCTCAACGGGCTGGAGCAAGCTGAAAGGCGACATCCGGGCCAGTGGTAACCAGCTATCGGTCAACCTCAAGCCAATGAATCAATCGTCATCCAGTTTCCTGGAAGCTAATTTTCTGGAAGCGCTTCGGCAATCGTCCTTGTTTCGTATCGGCAAAGACCGCCTGACCTTGCTGGTCAACGGCCAGTATGTGATGACGCTGCGAAGGTCATAACTACATGTTTCGCCGGTACTGACCACCCACGGCATAGAGCGCATGGCTCAGTTGCCCCAGCGAACATACTTTGGCCGCTTCCATCAAACTCTCGAAAATGTTTTTGCCCAGCGTGGATTCGCCCGGCCGGTCCGTCGGTGCGATAGATGCGCCCGGTGTGGACTCGCCCCGCGTGGACTCGCCCGCCAGCGCTGCCGCCTGCAGGTTAGCCAGTGCCACTTCGGCCGCGTCTTTATTTCGCTCCTGAAACAGGCGGCAGTTTTCGACCTGGGCCCGTTTCTCGTCATCCGTTGAGCGGATTACCTCGGCGGGCGAAAGGGTGGGAGAGCCGTTTGGGTCCAAAAACGTATTAACACCCACAATGGGCAGTTCGCCATTGTGTTTCAGCGTCTCGTAATACATCGATTCCTCCTGAATTTTGCTGCGCTGGTACATTCGTTCCATGGCCCCCAGCACCCCTCCGCGCTCGTTAATGGACAGAAACTCCTGATACACCGCTTCTTCGACCAAGTCTGTTAGTTCTTCCACCACAAAGGAGCCCTGCAGGGGATTCTCGTTTTTTGTCAGGCCAAACTCGCGGTTGATAACCAGTTGAATAGCCATTGCCCGCCGTACCGATTCTTCGGTTGGGGTCGTAATAGCTTCGTCATAGGCATTGGTATGCAGCGAGTTACAGTTGTCATAAATAGCCAGCAAGGCCTGTAACGTAGTGCGAATGTCGTTGAAGGCAATCTCCTGCGCGTGCAGACTCCGGCCCGATGTCTGGATGTGGTATTTTAGTTTCTGGCTCCGGTCGTTGGCGTGGTATTTATGTTTCATGGCCTTTGCCCAGATTCTCCGTGCTACCCGACCCAGTACGGTGTATTCTGGGTCCATGCCGTTGGAAAAAAAGAACGACAGGTTGGGCGCAAACTCGTCTACGTTCATACCCCGGCTGAGGTAGTACTCCACGAACGTAAAGCCATTGGAAAGCGTAAACGCCAGTTGCGAGATGGGATTGGCACCCGCTTCGGCGATGTGGTAGCCCGAAATCGAGACAGAGTAAAAGTTCTGAACGCGGTTGTCGGTAAAGTACTGCTGTATGTCGCCCATCATTCTGAGGGCGAACTCGGTCGAGAATATGCAGGTGTTCTGCGCCTGGTCTTCCTTCAGAATATCGGCCTGAACGGTTCCACGTACTTTCCTTAACGTATCGGCCTTGATCTGCTCGTAAACGTCCGGGGGCAAAACTTTATCGCCCGTTGTGCCGAGCAGCATTAACCCCAGCCCGTTGTTGCCCTCGGGCAGTTCGCCCTGGTACGTAACGCCTGTAGCCGGAGCGTTCAGTCCCTGAGTTTTTAGCCACTTTTCGCACTGCTGATCGATGGCCGCGTTGAGGAAGAACGCCAGGAGTATGGGTGCGGGGCCGTTGATGGTCATGGACACTGAGGTGGCCGGGTCGCAGAGGTCAAAGCCAGAGTAAAGCTTTTTAGCATCGTCGAGTGTGCAGATGCTCACGCCTGAGTTACCGACTTTGCCGAAGATATCGGGGCGCATGGCCGGGTCTTCGCCATAAAGTGTAACCGAATCAAATGCGGTAGAGAGTCGTTTGGCGGGCTGGCCTTTTGATACGTAGTGGAACCGGCGGTTGGTCCGCTCGGGCCCGCCTTCGCCCGCAAACATGCGGGTGGGGTCTTCGCCTTCGCGCTTTAAGGGAAAAACACCCGCTGCATAGGGAAATTCGCCCGGTACGTTTTCTGTCAGCAGCCACCGCAGCACATCGCCCCAGTCGTGGTACTTCGGCAGACTTACTTTCGGGATTTTGAGGTGCGAAAGGGTTTCGGTATAGAGCGGCTGCCGGATGACTTTGTCCCGGACTTTAAACTCGTAGAACTCTGCCGTATAGCGCTGCTGCATGGAAGGCCATTGTTGCAACAAGGTTCGACAGTCGGGGTGGAGTCGGCCATCCAAATCGGCGTATAAACTC
This sequence comes from Spirosoma sp., assembly GCA_028288385.1. Taxonomy (GTDB): domain Bacteria; phylum Bacteroidota; class Bacteroidia; order Cytophagales; family Spirosomataceae; genus Spirosoma. The sequence continues at coordinate 4,658 of JAQBNX010000173.1, read as the reverse complement.
TGTAATTCGCCTTTCAGCGCTCCGTCTCCAATAAGTTTCAGGGTTCCATCCAACTGGTACAATTGCCGGGCCAGGGCCGTTTGCTCGCTCACAAACCCATCGTAGCGCCGGCTTTCTTCCACGATCTCGGCTAAGTAACGAACCCGGTCGGCCGGGATGATGGCCGACTGGCCCGTCGCATCTACAACAGTAGTGTTATCCACTGCCCAAGTCTCGCCACCCACTAGGGGCATTAATTTGGCGAACAGGGCGTTCATGCCCGGATCATTAAATTGCGAAGCTATCGTTCCCAGAATAGGGAGTTGATCATCTGCTACGTCCCACATGTTATGATTGCGCCGGTATTGTTTGCGAACATCGCGGAGGGCGTCCAGCGAGCCACGTTTGTCGAATTTGTTAATGGCGATGACATCAGCGAAGTCGAGCATGTCGATCTTTTCCAACTGCGTAGCAGCCCCGTATTCGGCCGTCATTACGTAGAGCGTTTTATCGGAGTGCTCAGTGATTTCAGTGTCCGACTGTCCAATGCCCGACGTTTCCACGATGATAAGTTCGAACTGAGCGGCTTTGCACACATCAATGGCGTCCTGCACGTGGCGGCTCAAGGCTAGGTTTGACTGCCGTGTCGCCAGCGACCGCATGTATACGCGGACCGGCGCCCCGGCTGGATTATGAATGGCGTTCATGCGGATGCGGTCGCCCAGGAGCGCTCCGCCCGTTTTTCGCTTCGATGGGTCCACCGATATGATGGCCAATGTTTTATCCGGATACGTGCGCAGGAACCGTAAGACCAGTTCATCAACCAGCGACGACTTTCCCGCACCCCCCGTGCCAGTTATACCAAGGACGGGAGCGCTTATAGCAGGCACTTTGTGGTATAACCGCTGGAACGCTGCCGGATCGTTTTCGGCTGTGGATATGAGCCGGGGGATGTTGGTCGGGTCATCGAGTGATGGCAGAGCAAAATCGCACTGTTGCAGCAAATCGTCAATCATGCCCTGCAGGCCCATAGACCGGCCATCGTCGGGGCTATAGATGCGGGCAATACCGTAGCGGTGCAGTTCCTCAATTTCAGCCGGTAGGATGGTGCCACCACCGCCCCCAAAGATTTTGATATGGCCCGCACCCCGCTCGTTCAGCAGGTCATACATGTACTTGAAAAACTCCAGATGGCCGCCCTGGTAACTCGTCACGGCAATGCCCTGCACATCTTCCTGAATGGCGCAGTCCACAATTTCGGCCACCGAGCGATTGTGACCCAGGTGAATCACTTCGGCCCCGGACGACTGCATGAGCCGGCGCATGAGATTAATGGCCGCATCATGTCCGTCGAAGAGCGAAGCTGCCGTAACGATCCTGATTTTGTTGACCCATTTCTGACTAGCCGCGGGCTGTTGGCTGGCCTGGTTATGACTAACGGGTTGAGCAATCATTGATGAAGGGTATAAACTGGGAATTAGAAAACAAAAAGGCTAGGCTGCTACGTTACCTGTTGCTCCTATACAGCCGCTCTGTTCAAAGTTACGAATCAATACGGAATCACCTTTCATTGCCGTTTATCACCATATAGCAGACCTCATCCCAACTTATTGTCAAACGATGGCAGGGAGAAGTAGCTTTGGTCTGTGCAATTACCCAAATCGATGCTGACACCCATTCAAAGACTTATTATATCCGGCTTGTTCGTAGCCGGTTCCATTGTTGGTCTGGCTAACGCCCAGAACCGCGACAACGCCCTTTTGTATGAACTAACCGGTCCTGGTATTACCAAACCATCTTACCTCTACGGTACGTTTCACCTGGTTTGCCCCACCGACCTGAACATCACCGACGCTACGAAAAAAGCCATTGACAGTACGCAGCAAGTTTACCTGGAACTGGACATGGACGACCCCGCTCTAATGCAGGGCATGATGAAAGCCATGACGATGACCGACGGCAAGAACCTGAAAGGCTTGCTGAAACCTGATGACTATACCGTGCTGGACAACTACCTGAAGCAAAAGCTCAACATGAATCTGGCTCAGATGAGTACTATGAAACCCGTTGCCCTGCTTTCATTGCTTTACATGACCGTACTGCCCTGCCAGCCTGCTTCCTACGATCTGACCTTTGCGCAGATGGCAGCCAAAGACAAAAAAGAAGTGCTGGGGTTGGAAACCCTCGATGCACAGTTAGCGGCTCTCAACAAAATTCCGGTGCAGGAGCAGCTAAAAGGATTGGTAGAAATGGCCCGGAAACCCGAGCAGGCAAAGAAAGAATTCAACGACCTACTGACGGCCTACAAAGCGCATGACCTCACTAAGATGATGGCCATGATGAAAACCAGCCAGTTTGGCGGGGGCGACATAGCCCAGTTTGAGGACAGTTTGCTTGGCGAACGTAACGCCAACTGGATATCGGTTATTGAGAAAGCCGCCAAAGAGAAGCCTACCTTCTTTGCCTTTGGTGCCGGTCACCTGGGCAATGCCAAAGGCGTCGTGAACCTACTGCGAAAGAAAGGATATACCGTGAAAGCAGTGGAATAGATCTCTTGAGCAAAATCTAAACGGACAGGTAGGGTAGACAGGTAAAAGCCATTGGTTATTCACTACCAGTTGTGTGTTCTCACTTCTTGAACGCCAGTGCTTTTACGGGCTGAATGCGGTTGATGATGAGCGTTGGTAGCCATAACACCAACGCAATCAGGATTACCGTAGCACCATTAAGGGCCAGAATGGTTGGCCAGTCCCACGAGATGGGAACATACGTAACGAAGTAGTTTTTTGGGTCGAGCGGAATGAGGTGAAACTGCCACTGAAGCCAGCAGAGCGAGATCCCTAGTACGTTGCCAATGAGCAGCCCCCAGCCCACCATGTTCAGGCCAACGTAGAGAAACAAGCGCCGGATGAGCGGATCGGGGCTACCCAGGGCTTTGAGCAGGCCAATCATAGGTGTCCGCTCCATCATGAGCACCAGTAGTACCGATACCATGTTGAACGAGGCCACGAACGTAATGAGAAACAGGAGAATGACCATGTTCCGGTCCAGGAGCACCATCCAGTCGAACAGCGGGCGGTACTGATCGGTAACGCGCGTTACACGAAGGTCGGGTGTGATCAGGTCAAAAACAGTGGCAACCGCTGTTTCCAGGTGGTCGAAGTCATTTACGAAAATCTCGAAGTTCCCCACCGAATCTGGCCCCCAGTTGTTCAGCCGCTGGACAAGGCGGATGTCGCCCAGGGCAATTGTTTTATCTACCTCTTCCAGTCCCGTATCGTAGATGCCCACTACGGTCATTTTACGGACGCGGGGCGTATTGCCACCCAGGAAATACATGGGTATGCCATCGCCGACTTTTGCCTGCAGTTGATTGGCCATAAACTGGCTAATGAGCAATTCAGTGGACCCCCGGCTGGATTGCCCGTTGCCTGAGTCAACGCCTACTGTGGGCACGGTGCCGGCCACGAGCGATTCGCGCAAGAGGTTCCAGTCATAGTCGCGGCCAACGCCTTTGAGCACTACACCCGTCAGTTCGTCTTTGGTTTTCAGGATCCCAGCTTTCAACGCTACGGCCTGCACATGCCGAACACCCGGAATCCGGTCGCGTTCTCGGTACAGCCTTGTATTGAGCGGAATAGGTTTCCCTTCATAGGAATAATCATTGGTGAATTTGCTCACCTGGATATGGGCGCCAAAGAGGAAAATTTTTTGCTGAATGGTATCCTTGTAGCCTGACAAAACACCAAATGCCACAATCAGAATGGTCAGTCCAAGAGCAATGCTTACGACGCCAACGCGCGTAACGGTGGCCGAAAAAGAACCCTGGGGCGCGTGGCGCACCTTGCGGGCCAGAAAAACAGGGACGTTCAAAGCAATGGTTGGTCAGCGGTCAAAAGCAGGCAGCTTCGGGTAAACATAACGAATTCAGGTATAAAAAATGACGATAAACAACGGTTAGTAAATCAACGCCTGTGGGAAAGTGCTGATTGCCTTGCCTTTGTCTATTTATTTAGTAGTTTTCATCGGCATAAATCCACGCTCCAGTTCACAATAGACGAATCCAAACTTTCTTCACTACTAAGCCTACCGGACCGGTCAGGGTACGGGACCAGGCTTAACTCTGAATTATACTATTGTTACTGAAAGACATGGTGGTATGCTGACGATGGAAAGCGTAGAGGGTGAAGTGACAGAATTTGTTATAAAATTGCCCCGTAGCTGCTAAAGGCGACCAACTCATGAAGAACCTGGTTCTTTCTTATTTAATGCTCATTTCTAGCAGTCTGCCATTGCTGTTACTGGCACAAAACCCACATACCATTCATCTGAAACAAGCGTTGGCACAGGCTACGACTGATACCACCCGGATTTTGCTTATGGCTGACGTAAGTGCATCCTATCGTTACTCGCGCCCCGATTCAGCCATTTGGTATGCTCGGCAGGGCGCAACGTTGGCTCGTCGAGTTCGATACGCTAAGGGTGAAGGACGATGCCTGACCCAACTCGGTTTTAACCTCGCTGAAAAAGGAGATTTAGCCAATTCGTTGGGTCAGTTATTGCACGCGCAGGACTTAGGTGAACTGGCCCACGACCAGAGAGGGTTGGCACAGAGTCTTCAAACTATTGGCTTCTTATACGCTAGTTTCCCTGATTACATACAAGCTAAAGTTTACTTC
>JAQBNX010000766.1 GCA_028288385.1 Spirosoma sp. | reverse complement strand
TACGCAGGAGCGTCGTTTGGGCTACTACGCTGACTATACGGCGAACTATAAAAACTGGCTTATCCTGAACGGTACGTTCCGCTATGACCAGACATCGAAGTTTTACAAGCCGGAACGCCCGACTAATTACTGGTCGTATCCCTACTACGGAGCAGCGCTGTCGTTCATTGCAACCGACGCTTTTCCGGCCATTCGCAGCAATTTTCTGAATTATGCCAAGTTGCGGGCGAACTACAATAAAAACGCCAACGATAACATCCCGCTGTATGGCCTGGATTTGAACTACCCGAACGGCGGTAGCTTTCCATACGGAAACACGGTTGGTCTGACGGTTGGCAACGTGCTGCCCGATCCGAATCTACGGCCTGAAATAGTTTACTCAGCCGAAGTTGGGGGCGAGTTTCAGTTGCTCAACAACCGCATCAACATTGACGTATCGGCTTATACGCAGAACTCAAAAGGCCAGGTGATTACGGTTCGGGTACCCAACTCAACGGGTTTCGGCAACCTGCTGATCAACGTGGGCGAAACCAAGAACTGGGGTTATGAAGCCGAATTGAAATACCTGATTGCTCGGGGTGGTAAGTTTACGTGGGATGCCAGTCTGCGGTATTCGTTCAATGATAACAAAGTGCTTGATTTGTATCCCGGCATCAATGAGTTCCAGATTGGAGGTTTCTCGTATGCCAACACGAACGTAATCAAAAATGAGCGTTTCCCAATCCTGAAAACAGACGGGTATCAGTATGCCCCGGATGGCTCAGGGCGTGTGCTGGTTAATGCAACCACGGGCTATCCGCTCCGTAATACGTCGCTGTTGTCTCGGGGTGGCGTACTGCCCCGGCACATTGCCGGTTTGGGTTCAAAAGTGGAATACGGCAACTTCGGCTTTACGTTTAACTTCGAGTACCGGGGGGGCAACGTAATGTTCAGTGATCTGGGTCGTCAGATGACCTTTACCGGAACGGGCAAGTGGACCGAAGACCGCGCACCACACGTTTTCCCGAACTCAGCCATCCTCAACTCCGATGGAACCGTAACGGCAAACACAACAAACGTGCGCGAAGCCGAATATTCTTTATGGGTTGATAATTACCGGCTCATTTCTGAGAACTTCGTTACGCCAGCCTGGTTTATCAAACTCCGTGACATAAACCTGTCCTATCGGTTTCCACAGAGCCTGATGAACAAAACGAAGATTTTCTCTGGTGCCAGCATTGCCGTTTATGGCCGCAATCTGATCACCATTGTTGATAAGCTGAATTACTACACGGACCCTGAGTTTAGCTACCAGGGCAATCCATTACCGGGTAGCCAGGCTACGTCTGTACCAACGACCAACTCCTCAGTTGGTATTGGTATCAACACCACGGGACAAACCCCCCCCGTGCGTCAGTACGGTGTAAACATCAATCTTACATTTTAGTCAACCGTAGCATTTTTCAGATATGAAATTCAAGTCATTATATATAGCCGCTTTTGTGGCCTTGGTTGGCAATGGATGTAAGACCAAAGATTTTCTGAACATCAATACCAACCCCAATCAGTTACCAACGGCATCGCCAAACTACTTATTTACCAATGCGCTGAACACTACAGCGACCAACATAGCCGGTAACAATAATGGGCAGGGTTCAGGCGAACTCGGTTTTTATTGGGCTGGTCAATGGTCGCAGGGCAATGGGTACATTATTAATACGAGTCAGTTTGCCTACCAGTTTACCAATGGAGATTTTAACTACTGGGACAGCTATTACGACAATTTGCAGGATTATCAGTTCGTGATTAACAACGCGGATGCCAACAACCAGAAGTTTCTGAAGGGGCCAGCCAAGGTCATGAAAGCCATGCTGTTTCAGCAACTGGTGGATTTGTATGGCAACATACCTTACTCTGAAGCGCTGAAAGGGTCGGCTGTACTTGCCCCGAAATTCGATGACCAGAAAGCGGTTTATGAGTCGTTGATCACTTCACTGGATGAAGCCATCGTTGATTTAAAAGCAAATCCGTTTACGGGCAGCTTTGGCACCTCCGATCTTGTCTTCAAAGGGAACGTAACGAAGTGGATTCAATTTGCCAATTCGCTCAAGATGCGCATTCTGATCCGTCAGTCTAAAGTATCCGGACGGGAAGCGTACATCAAGACCGAAGTCAATAAGATTGTGGCTGAAAAGTCAGGCTTTATTGAGGGTGAAGACGTTGGAATCGGTGGTCCGTCGTTTTTCCAGCCTGCCGCCGGACAATTGAATCCGGTTTACGACCGCTGGGGCTACGATGCGACCGGCGCTAAACGGGCTTTGAATAATTTTCCCCGTCCAACGCAGTTTCTGATTAACAGCCTCAAAGCCGCCGGTGACACGCTACGGTTGAAACGAATTGCCTATGCCACCGGTGGCGAAAATGGTAACACGCCTGGTGTGAGTACGAAAGCTGAAATTGCCGCTAACTACGCGGGCACTCCGTTTGGTGCCAGTTCAGGATACTTACCGGCAAACACATCCTCAGTAGGACCCAGTCTGCTGGTAAAAGGCGATTACAACCGGCCATACATTATAATGACCGCGTCGGAAATTCAGTTTCTGCTGGCTGAAGCCAAGCAACGGTATGCCGATGTAACTTTGCCCAACACCGCTCAGGTGTATTTTGAGAATGGTATTGTGCAGTCATTTCGGGTGTTGGGGGCAAACACGGCCGGTGCAGCTGCTTTTAAAGGCAGTGGTATTCAAAACTACGACTGGGTAGCATCGACAGACAAACTGGCCGCTATTGCCATCCAGAAATGGATTGCGCTCACCAACTTCAGCGGTCTGGAGGCATGGGCAGAGTACCGGCGTACAAACCTCCCGGTACTTCCCCAGAGTATTCAGGTGCCAGAGCCCAACAAACGTCCGGTACGGTTATTCTACCCAAATACTGAAGCAGGTTCAAACGTAGCGAACGTAACGGCACAAGGCAATATCGATGCCTTTACCACAAAGCTCTTCTGGGATGTAGATTAATAGAGCCTGAGTACCTTTAAACGAAAAGCGGCCATCATCTTGATGACCGCTTTTCGTTTAAAGGTACTCAGGCTAATAGCGATGCAGACACCTATAACTTGGTATGAAATGCGAATTGGGCAAACGTTTTAATCTTTCAAAAGCAAGGGCCATTTGCGTAAAAAGCAGGTGATTCGGCTTACTGCCATGACTAATAAAAAGCGTGTCGACATGGTCAGCCCGCT
>JAQBNX010000164.1 GCA_028288385.1 Spirosoma sp. | reverse complement strand
GAGGCTGACAAGACGACGCTGCTGCGTCGGGTGAGCTTGGACCTGACAGGTCTTCCCCCCACACCTGGGGAAGTGGATGCGTTTCTAGCTGACAGGTCCCCAAATGCTTATGAGAAGGTGGTCAACCAGTTGCTAATGAGTCCACATTACGGGGAGCGTCAGGCGGTGGAGTGGCTTGATGTGGCCCGCTATGCTGATACCCACGGCTACCAGTTGGACGTAATGCGCACAGCCTGGCCCTACCGCGACTGGGTGATTCGGGCTTTCAACCGCAACCTGAGTTATGACCGCTTCATTACGTGGCAACTAGCGGGTGATTTATTACCCAAGCCAGCATCAGCGGCTCAGCACCGGCAGCAGCTTATTGCCACCGCTTTTAACCGGATGCACCCGCAAAATCAGGAAGGAGGCATTGTAGAGGAAGAATACCTGACGGAATATGCCGCGGATCGTACGGCAACGTTCGGTAAGGCGATGCTGGGACTGACCGTCGAGTGTGCCCGCTGTCATGACCACAAGTATGACCCCATCTCGCAGAAAGATTATTACCAGCTATTTGCTTTCTTCAACACTATCAACGAGGCCGGGCAGGTGCCGTTCCACGGCGAATCCAGCCCAACGCTGATACTAACCGACCAAAAAGCCGAAGCGCAGTTAAAGTATATCCAAACAAGGATCCGCGAGGTGAGTGGTTCGCGCTATTTCTCTAACAGAAGCATTGCACCCATCGCCCGCTACACATTCGACGACACATCACGTTATCGGTTTGATAACGCGGCTAATCCTAAGTGGCCTGCAAAAATAACAGGCAATACTGACCTGCCGCCGAAGATTGGTCCTGGCCGGTATGGGCGCGGGCGGTTGGTTAATGGTGAAGGCAACATTGACCTAGGTCCTAACGTGGGCTTCTTTGATCGGTATGACCCTTTTTCAGTGGGGTTGTGGATAAAATTGTTGAAAACTACGGCTAAAGGGCCAATTTTTAGCCGCTCAAACGGACTTGATAATGGTGATCGGGGTTATGAACTCAAACGGCATTTCGACGGTACGCTCAGCTTCAACCTATCCCATAACTACCCTGATAATGCCATCGACCTGCATACAATTAAGCCTGTACCTGTGGGTAAGTGGGTGCACATCGCCGTGACTTATGATGGTTCTGGCTCGGCGGCTGGCACTCATTTGTACCTGAACGGCCAACTGGCCCCAACGCGAATTTTTGCCGATAACCTGAAACGCAGTATTCTATATGGCCCCGGTCATAAAAATGGGTTTGGGTTAAAACTCAATTTTCTGGTAGGGAGCAAATTTCGGGATTCGATGGCCGATTTTTGGGTCGATGAATTAAATGTATTTGACCGGGCTATGGCGCCGGAGGAGGTACTAGCGTTAAGCCAGAATCAGCTAGAGCCGCTAACATCACCTAACACCAGCGATACAGTAGATTCGGCTCAGATCCATCGGGAACGACAACTACGCGCCTTACGAAAGGCTGAAACGGAGGTTTATGATGCTCAGCCAGAAGTGATGATCATGCACGAGCGTCCCTTCGCCCGACTCACTCACCTGCTTAAACGAGGAGCTTATGACGCACCCGGCGAGGTCGTTTATCCCAACACGCCCACGACCCTCAACTCACTTCCAGATGAGCTGCCTAAAAACCGGCTTGGGCTGGCGCAGTGGCTCATGCGAGCAGATAACCCCCTCTTTGGGCGGGTGATAGTCAATCGTTTCTGGCAGCAATTGTTCGGGCAGGGGTTAGTGAAAAGTGCTGATGATTTCGGCAATCAGGGCAGCTTGCCCAGCCACCCCGAATTGCTCGATTATTTAGCTGTTCGCTTCCAGACCGGCATGGGGTCGTCTGGCTCAATGGCCTCCGTAAATCCCTGGAATGTGAAAGCCCTCGTTCGCTACATTGTGCTGTCAGCAACGTATCGGCAGTCGTCGGTCGTAACGCTTAAAAGTCGGGAAGCTGATCCAGACAATACGTGGCTGGCACGAGGCCCTAGTTATCGGCTGTCGGCCGAGCAGGTGCGAGATGGTGTGCTGGCCGCAGCCGGGCTGCTGAACCGGCGTATTGGCGGGCCGAGTGTTTATCCGTATCAGCCCGGGGGTATCTGGGAAACATTAAACCAGAATTCACATTACCGCCAAAGCAAAGGCGACAGCCTGTACCGCCGATCGATGTACACCATCTGGAAACGGACCGCGCCCCCACCCATGATGCTCAACTTCGACGCAGCCGAACGGCATACCTGCATTGTGAAGCGGCAAAAAACCAGTACGCCACTACAGGCGCTCGTTACGCTGAACGATCCGCAGTTTGTAGAAGCAGCCCGGGTGCTGGCACAACGTACACTGGTTGACTATACGACCACATCCTGTAAAGAAGGCAATTCCATTATTATGTCGGACATGGCCATACAGGCTATTGTCAAAGCCGTTTTAAGTCGTCCAGCCCGGCCAATAGAAGTTGATTTGCTGAAAAAATTATATGCCGACGAGTTTTTATCCTTTAAAAACGAACCGAAACGGGCAAAAGCCTTGTTGACGGTGGGCGAGTATCCTTTAGCAGCGGCTCTCAAAATCAATGAATTAGCTGCCTGGACAGTAGTCGTCAGTACGGTTATGAATATGGACGAAGCACTGGTCAAACGGTAAAATCGCTTACTAACTGGCTAAAATAGTGTTGAGAATTTGCACAAATCCTGGTTAATTTTGTAAAATTAACTTATATACAACCTGCTTGTATTGGTATGCGGTTTAGGCCTGCTCTACAATATCGCTCTTTTCTGCTGCTCAGTGTTGTGACTGGGGTGTTTGGCGCAGCACTCTGGCTGACGGCCTGCCACTCAGAGGTTGACAAACCCGCTGACATAGTAGCAGCCGAGGCCAAACTGCCCCAAAAGGTTGATTATAA
>JAQBNX010000114.1 GCA_028288385.1 Spirosoma sp. | reverse complement strand
CAAGTACCGCAAGATGCACATTCCCGACGATCCGGGGTACTACGAGAAGTTTTACTTTACGCCGGGCGACTCGTCGTCCAGCGACTCGGGCTACAAAGTGTTCGACACGAAGTTTGCCCGCATCGGTGTGCTGATCTGCTGGGACCAGTGGTATCCCGAAGCGGCTCGCATAACGGCCCTGATGGGTGCAGAGGTGCTTTTTTACCCCACCGCCATTGGCTGGGATTCCACTGAACCAGACCCCAGGCAAAACGAAGAACAATATAACGCCTGGCAGACAATTCAGCGGGGCCACGCCATTGCCAATGGCATCCACGTAGTAGCCGTTAACCGCGTTGGCCAGGAAAACGGGCAACAATTTTGGGGTGGATCGTTTGTGGCCAATCCGTTCGGATCACTGTTATACTTAGCTCCTCATGAGCAGGAAGTTGTTCATGTGCAGGAGGTGGATTTAGCACTGTCGGAAAAATACCGTACCACCTGGCCGTACTTCCGCGACCGGCGTATTGACTCTTACCAGTCCATTACAAAGCGATATATTGATGAGTAGTTTGTTCTGTTGCTGGCGATGACTTAACCAAATAGTCCTACTCATTACCTTTGTGTAAACCCGTATGAAAATAGCCGCATCGTTCCTGGCAACCAGTTTAGCCGGATTCGGTTTTTGGTTTGTGCACACATCGGGTCTGCCTGACCCGGTTGCCGTTCAGTTACAGGGACCAGTGCCTGCCTTGACCAAACTCTCGCCCACGCCCCGTGCCCAGTTTACGCCCAGCACCCGCAAGGGCTATTACAATATCGACGTAGTGGGCGATTTCACCCTGCCCGCTACCAAAACCATTACGTTCTGCGGTGCCGGTCGTAACCTGCACCTGGCGCAGGATCGCACCAAACTGTTTCGGCGCGGCTTCTCAGCCATCGAAGAGGGACGCATGATACCCAATGTGGAAAGATGGAAGGATGGGATTCCGCCTAATGGCTGGAAGAGTACCCTGCAGCCCAGTCAACGTGCCTGGATTATCTACCAGGACTATTTTGCCATTCCCTTTGGCCTGGAATGGGCACGACATAGTGCCCGAGCACCTGATGTCGTGTATCGTAATCCACCCAATGCCCGGACGGCCAATCGAAACACACTGTTTCAGGCTTCAAGTGAGCTCCAGGGAGGTTGTGTTGGTTTTGGCGATTGCCCGCCAACCGGATGGAAAAGCACCTATGGCAAGATCTTTCTAGACATCGAAAACGAATCTGTTAACCGCGGCAATGAGCAGGAACAGGCAAACCTGTACACGTTCATGGCCAAAACGATCAAGGAAAACGTCAGTCCTCAAACCCAGATCGGCTCCATTACGCCCGTACCGCATAACAGCTACGGCTACTCCAGAGCTGCCGATTACACGGCCGGGCCGGAATGGCTCTGGACTTTGCCAGCCAAACATACGGCTACCAGTAAGCAACGCGGTATGCCTGACAATATTCTGGGCAAGTCGTTCTCGGACTACGTCGACTTTCAGATGCCCGGCACGTACTACTTATACCCTGAATTCGATTACTCAGCCCGCCATACCAACAACGGCGACCGGCATTGGCTGGGGGCCTTGCTGGGTGAGCAGGAAGTAAACATGAAATTATCGCCTAAACCACGTATTGCCTGGCACTGGGTGTTTAATACCCAGAGCAGCGATTTTCCCAACAGTGGTAAGGCCGAACATCCGGCCCCTCCGGCCGTAGCCGAAGGCATGGCCATTTTCTACTGGTTTACCGGTGCCTACGGGGTCTTGTTCTGGGACGATCACAAAGACCTCGTTCCCGATCAGCCCTCGCCCAACGACCCAGCCTTAAAAGGATTGGGTAACGACCGGGTCTATGCTGTTTATGAGCATTATATTCATGGTCTTTGGCGGTTGTTCAAGCACCATGGCGATCTGTTCAACGGGCGCGAGACCTACCTCAACGAAGACACAGACTGCTCCTACGATGGGGGTAAGACGTGGGTTGGCTACAATGCAAACCAGATTAAGACCCGCGATCTGCCGTTTGTGCGGGCGATTGTCAACGGCGACCAGATTCTCATAGCTGCCACCAAAGCCTATGCCAGGCCCGAGCAAAGCAATCAGGTGATGGTGCGCTACGTGAAAAACGGCTACTCCTTCTATACGACCATTCCGCTGAAAGGAGACGAGATTTACCTGGGCCGGGCCACCATGAAGCGTGTCAGCAGAATGCAACGTAGCTAAGCCGGCTTACCGTAGACCTCACTATGCCATTATTTGCTGGTCACCACGAGCCAGAACCTGTTGGCAGAACCAAAGAAGAATACGTAACCTACCTTACTCTTAACCAAACCGTATGACGCTGGGCATTGAAATTGGCGGCACGAAACTTCAGGTTGTCACCGGCGATGCCTCCGGGCGAATCCTTGAGCGCTATCGTCACCGTGTCGATCCAGTCAGGGGTGCAGCCGGCATCCTGTCGCAACTCGCCGATACGTTTCGGCAATTACCGGAACAACCACAGGCAATTGGCGTGGGGTTCGGCGGTCCCGTCGACTGGCAAACGGGTAAGATTGCTACCTCGCACCAGGTTGGAGGATGGGCTGGGATCGACCTGGCCGCATGGCTTAGTGAACAGATACCGGGCGCTATAGTACGTATCGATAACGACGCCAGTGTGGCAGCCCTTGGCGAAGCACGGCAGGGTGTGGCAATGGGATTTCGGCACGTATTCTATATTACGTTGGGTAGTGGCGTTGGCGGGGGTATGGTCGTCGATGGACAACTCTATCACGGTGCATCGCCCGGTGAAGCAGAAATTGGACATTTATGGCTTGTTCCCCCCAGTGTAGATTCATCCGGTGTGGAATCGCCCGGTCAAACCATTGAGCAAACGGTATCGGGCTGGGCCGTCGACGGACAAATTCGCGACCTGTTGCTCCAACTGCCGGCTGACTCTGTCCTGAAACAATTGGTGCAGGAGGCTCATCAATCTGGTTCAGTTGGGCAGGAGTCCAAGTTTCTGCACCAGGCTTATGAAGCGAGTGACCCTGTAGCCCGAATGCTGATTGAGCAAACCGGATCGGTACTGGCACTAGGACTATCGCACGTAGTGCATTTATTTCATCCCGACGCCATTATTCTGGGCGGAGGGCTTTCGCTCATTGGCGAACCGTTGCGGGCGGCCGTGCGTCAGGCTTTACCGCGTTTTATCATGAAAGCGTTTCACCCGGCGCCCCTTGTGTTGCTGGCAAAACTCGGCGAAGATGCCGTGCCGGTGGGAGCTTTAGAACTAGTAACTCATCACTAAATAGCCCTTACCCATGAACCAGACCTATCTTCAAACCTACATTGAGCGACAAAAAGCCGCTTATGACGCCATTCCGCTCGATCGGGTAGCCCACATTATTGATCTTATCAGAAAATGCCGGGAAGACGACCGGCAGTTGTTTGCCTTCGGCAACGGCGGTAGTGCGTCCAATGTATCGCACTTTATTACCGACCTTGGCAAGAGCGCGTCCGACAACATGGCAGCTGACGGCTCAGGCCGACGCTTCCGGTGCCTGTCGCTAAACGAGAACCTATCCTGGATAACGGCGCTCGGCAACGACTATGCCTACGAGGATATTTATTGGCAGCAGCTTCAGAACTACGCCCGTCCCGGCGACCTGGTGCTGACACTTGGCGTGAGCGGCAACTCGCCCAATGTAGTGAAAGGAATCGAATGGGCTAACAGCCACGGTCTGACAACTATTGCGCTCGTGGGTGGCAAGCGTGGCCGCGTGGCCGATCTGGCTCACGAAGTTATTGTCATTGACGACACACACTATGGCCGGGTCGAAGATGCCCAGATGACCATCTGCCACCTGATTTGTTACTCATTTATCGAGTCACGGGTAGACAAGGCACCAGCCTGATCCTACCTCGGGCCTTCCGTAGAAAAACAATACGTTTTCGTTACTCGCCTGTTTTCAAACTTCGCTGCCGCACGGCTTCGTACAGCACGACGCCGGTTGCGACCGATACGTTAAGCGAACCAACGGCCCCCAGGAGCGGAATCTTAACGTGGTTGTCAACCAGTCGGAGCAATTCAGGCGAGATGCCGTCCTCCTCCGATCCCATAATTACGGCCAATGGACCCGTTAGGTCCGTAGTGCGCTCGTAGAGGTCGCGGCTCGATTTTTCGGTACAGGCAATAACCTGAATGCCCGATGCCTGCAAATACTTTACCGTTTCAGTCAGGTCGGGCTCGCGACAAACCGAGATGTGATTGAGCGCTCCTGATGAAGTTTTCATAGCATCGGAGTTGATGGCCGCAGCGCCCCGGCCGGGAATGACAATGCATTGAACGCCCGTACACTCGGCTGTGCGGGCAATAGCGCCGAAGTTACGGACGTCGGTGATGCGGTCGAGTAAGAGGAAGAATGGCACTTCGCCCCGCTCAAACACGTCGGCAACAACGTTGGACAGCTTAACGTACTGAACCTGGGCAATCAGACACACAACGCCCTGGTGGTTCTTGCGCGTCAGGCGGTCGAGCCGCTCGACGGGCACGCGCTGAATGGTGACGCGGTTCTGAAAAGCCAGGTTCTGAATGTCTGGGTTGCTGAGCCCCTTCTCCATGTACAGCTTGTCGATCTGCTGATCGGACCGGAGCGTTTCCAGAACAGACTGGATGCCAAACACCATCTCATCTGGGCCTGGGCTGTACTGTGGTTTATTAGCGTAGTGCTTATGCTGACTGGGGCGATTTACTCGCGGATTGCGCCGGTTCTCCATGCTTCGACAATCGGGTACCAAATTGGCTGGTATTCAATGTAACGCACCAGTTCGTAGTGATCCTCGACAAATTGATTTGGTTTTTTGGTAAAGGTAAAGTTAATCTCCGAGACACCCGCCCGGCGGTTGTAGACCCATACCTCCCGCTCCCGGTTACGCTGCACCCGGTCGGGCGAACCCAGCACAATATAAATCATGCCTTTGTCGGTTTTCCAGCCTTCCTTATAGCTGGTAAATAGCCGGTTAGCCTCCTCCACGCGATTGAAATAAGCCTTTAGTGTTTTACGGGCCACTTCTTCATTGCCCGCCATCAAACTCAACCAATAGCGGTCAAACGCTTTTTTGGTATCCTGCGCCTGACTCAATTCACTAATTTCTGTACTGGTACTCATATACAGTACCGGTTTAATGAGTTTTTCGGGGCGGGTCAGTTTTGGGAAACGCTTGTCGGCCACCACCAGTCCAATGCCACTGGCATCGGTCGTATCTTCCATAAAATAATACAACCCCTCTTTAGGCAGGGAAAATGGCTCTCCGGTCGTAATGGTTAGCGTGGAGTCAATCGTGAGCGACTTGGAAGCTGGGCGGGCAGCTGTATTCATAGGCGACGAAGCTGCTTCAAAATCGTGTTTATACCGAAATCCGAACAGCGTCTTATGCGTACCGGCTACATCGCCAATGACCACCGTTTCGTTCACAGTTGCGTAGTTGCGTAGTTGCGGCTGCTGGCTGGTCGCATCGAGCAATGTAAAGCGGTCGCTCAGCCGGGCCGACTTAAAGCGCACCGCCAGGTCATTACGTGCCTTAGTTCCGGTGTTTGTCTCCGTAATTTCAGTCAGCAGGATGGCGTTAGTGGTTTCTTTGGTTCGCTTTACGTCAAACGATACAGCCAGGTGATCGTCCTGCTTGCGAACAGACTCGGCATTAAGCGTTACGTTCCCAAAACCCAACCGCTCGCGGTT
>JAQBNX010000773.1 GCA_028288385.1 Spirosoma sp. | reverse complement strand
ACGCTAAAGCTATTCCTTACGTCGTGCTGATCGGCTCGGAAGAAGTGCAAACCGGTTTGTTGTCGCTCAAAAATATGGCAACCGGAGAGCAGACGAAAGTGAGCGTAGCGGATCTAATGGCCCATATCTAACTAAACAGACTCCTTTACCCTAAAAAATTAATCACTTCCTATGCGTAGTAACCTCAACCCAATTCTGCTCATTTCATTTGCACTGGCTGTAAACAGTGGCGGAGACAGTTTTTGCCAAAGCGCCCCATCAACGGCTTCGCGAGTTAGCCCAAAGCCGTTGGTCAGTCATATTTACACGGCGGATCCGTCGGCCCATGTATTTAACGGTAAAATTTATATCTATCCATCGCACGATATTGAAGCTAATGTGCCGCAGGATGATGATGGAGGCCATTTTAACATGCGGGATTACCACGTCTTGTCGATGGGCCGGATAGGAGGTAAGGTAACCGACCATGGCGTAGCGCTGGATTTAAAAGACATTCCCTGGGCGGGTCGACAGCTTTGGGCTCCAGATGCAGCCTACAAAAATGGGACGTATTACCTGTACTTCCCTGTCAAAGACAAACAGGATGTATTTCGGCTGGGCGTAGCCACCAGCAAATCGCCAACGGGTCCATTTAAAGCCCAGCCAGAGCCAATTCCGGGTAGTTTTAGCATTGACCCAGCTGTCTTCACCGACACCGATGGCGCTTCCTACGTTTATTTTGGAGGAATCTGGGGCGGGCAGTTGCAGCGGTGGCATACGGGTCAGTACGAACCGAAAGGCTCAAAAACGGACCTGGGCAAGGACGACCAACCCGCCCTGAGTGCTAAAGTTGCCCGATTGAGCAACGACATGCTCCGTTTTGATGGCCCTGTTAAAGACGTCCAAATTGTAGATAATGCAGGGAAACCGCTATTGGGGGGTGATCATAACCGGCGCTTTTTTGAGGGCGGCTGGATGCATAAATATAAGGGGAGGTACTACTTTTCGTACTCCACGGGTGATACCCATCTGCTGGCCTATGCAACCAGTAAATCACCCGTTGGACCGTTTACCTATCAGGGTGTGCTGATGAACCCGGTAACGGGCTGGACCACCCATCATTCAATAATTGAATTTGGCGGAAAATGGTATATTTTCTACCATGACGTCGAATTATCTGGCAAAACCCACCTGCGTAATGTTAAAGTGCGGGAGCTAATCCGAAAGTCAGACGGCTCAATCGTAACCATCACGCCCTAAGCTTCTGTAACATCTATTACGTTAAAAAGGGACGTTCATAAAATCGGTGAACGTCCCTTTTTAACGTAATAAGTTGATGAAGGGTAATAGACTTGGCTTGTTACGTCCGGTCCTCCATAACGACATTAGGTTGGCTAAATGATTTTAGATCAACATTAGCCAGTGTCGCTACGTCGCCAACGACGATAATGGCCGGGTTGTCGATCTGACCTTCGGCCGCTTTGTGCTCAATGTTGCCGACTATACCAAGAACAAATCGCTCGTCGGGAAGGGTACCATGCTGGATAATAGCGACCGGCGTATCGGCCTTACCGTGTTGGGCAAAGACGGCCATAATTTCGGCGAGCTTGTGCATTCCCATCAGGACAACCACCGTAGCCGACGATTGAGCCGCTAACTGAAGATCGGCGGATAGCTGTCCCGCTTTCGTGGTGCCCGTTACGACCCAGAAGCTTTCAGACACTCCGCGTGTTGTCAGGGGAATACCGGCCGATGCTGGCACGGCGTAGCTACTCGACAGGCCCGGAACGACAGCCGTTTCGAGACCGTGCTGGCGGGCAAATTCAATTTCCTCGAACCCCCGCCCAAACACAAACGAATCGCCCCCTTTCAGACGAACAACATGGCCATACTGTTGCGCATAATGCACAATTAGCGGGTTGATGTCTTCCTGCATGCAGGAGTAGGATCCCCGGCGCTTACCTACATATACTTTTAAGGCATTGGGTCGGCAATGGTCAAGCAGGTCAGGATGCACCAGGGCATCATACATGACCACGTCGGCCACCTGCAATGCCCGAATGCCTTTCAGCGTAATTAGATCCGGGTCGCCGGGTCCGGCTCCTACGAGTGTTAGTTTCATGTTTTAAGTTCAACAGAATGAAAGAGCGGTTGATGAAGATTCCTGCTCTTTCACACATTACGTTAGCTATCCTGTGCCTGGCTCAATTCCTGCAATTCGGGGGCGCCTTCGCGTTCGATCTGCGCTTCACGGTACGACTGGATGGTAGGCAGGAACGCTTCGGCCTCGGCTAAAAACCGACGGGCGAAGGCTTCGGATGGTTCCAGCTTATTAATACTGAATACCAGCGTTTTAAATTCGCCTTCGGCGTGGTGGAAGTCAGGCTCACCAGCAAATGTCCGGTCAAAGTCGCTGATGATACCATGCTGTGTATTGGTCGGGATATCGCGACTCATCAGGGCTGCTCTAGATCCCGTAATAAACGTATTATAAGCATGGTAAACTGCATCGGCCCAACGCCCTTCGATCATTGCTTCACGCGCCCAGCCTAGTTTCTCACCGGCTTCTGTCAGGGTGGTAGCCACCAGGTCGATCAACACACTGGCGCATTCGCCAACACCTACCTCGGTTACGTACTGCTCGGTATGGTCCCAGTCGATGTAATCGCTATCGACG
>JAQBNX010000093.1 GCA_028288385.1 Spirosoma sp. | reverse complement strand
AGTATAAGGTGCCCATGGACTGCTGGGAGAGTTTCGAAAATATGAGCGACGAAGAACTGCGGAGTTACGACGCAATTATCGTCCCATCCGGCATGGTCTCCGACCGGCTTCGATATACGGAAGATGTTGAGAAAATCCCGCCAGCAACTGAATTCCTAAGGCGGGCCTTTGCCGAAAAGTCAGTACTGAAAGGCATTATCTGCCACGGGCTGTGGCTTGTGGCACCCGCTACTGAACTGGTGAAGGGTCGACCACTTGTTTGCCATAATAACCTCATTGGCGATGCCAAGGCATACGGTGCTATTTATACCAACGAAGATGTGGTGGTTGATGGCGATCTGGTAACGGGCCGGTCAGGTGGGCATGCGCACTTGTTTGCCAAGAAGATTATAGAGATTCTATCCACTACGTAGTCACCTGCAAACATGATTTTTTCGCACGTTGCGCTGTCCTGCGCGGACCCTCTCTTAACCGAACAGTTTTACAGTGAGCACTTTGGCTTTCGCCGAGCACGGACCATTCCGCTCGGTGAAGGCAATGAGATTGTTTTCCTGAAAAACAGCCAGTCCGTTTACCTCGAGTTGTTCCGAGCCGACGCCGAGAATCCCGGCGTACCGGCGGCATCCAACGATGGTCCGCACTACGTGGGTATCCGGCACCTGGCCTTTCAGGTAGACGACGTCGACGCAACTGTCAGCAGGCTGGGCAGCGCAGCAGATATTACGCTGGGCCCACTGGACTTTAGTGGTTTCATTCCCGGTTGGAAAACAGTCTGGCTTAAAGACCCCGACGGCAACATTATAGAGATCAGCCAGGGATATAGCGATGAATAGCGAATACCCCAACAAGCGGTTATCGCTTGGCAGTTGGTTGAGTGCCCCTTGTCCTCATGTGTTATAAAACCCCTTAATAATCATTTCATGGAAACCGCCACTACTAATGCACCGGGTGCCAATGGGCTCTCAACCCCTTCCCAAACCGCCAACATGCGGATCAACTTCACTTTTACCGACACAATTTCGGGTTACATTGTTGATTTTTATCCGACGGAGAAGGCCTTTACTATGGAGACCTCCGACGGCCGTCAGTTTAAATTACATCTTATAGCCTCTACGTATGCCCGCACCATACGGAATCTGAACGAGCCCTATCAGGATGCTACGGGCGTAATGCATGAGATGCTTTCGCAAAAGGGTCAGTACGTGCATGCCTATGGCACGTTCTATCCGGGGATTGACAATGAAGAACCCATTTTTGAAGCGCAGTGGCTTATTTTTCCGGGTCAACAACCCCTGGAATACCGGCATGAAGCTCCCGACTGGTGGATTCAGCAAATCAGCTCCATTGCATCCAGCTACCTCAAATGGCAATTTAACTATCCTGAGGAGCCCATCGATTACCGTAATTACCGGACCATGTTACATTTGGCCGGGGCTAAAAAAGGTGACTATTTGCAGGAAACCGACACTATTTCCCGCATGATCTATGGTTTTGCTTCAGCCTACATGCTCACCGGCAATGATGCGTATTTGGAAGGGGCAGAAAAAGGGACAGAATACCTCCGTGAACACATGCGGTTCTTTGACCAGGATGCCGACCTAATTTACTGGTACCACGGTCTGAAATTGGACGGAGCCAAAGAAACAAAGCTGCTTACATCAGAATTTGGGGATGATTCCTATTCGATTCCGATGTATGAGCAAATCTACGCGCTTGCTGGCCCGACGCAGACTTTCCGCATCACCGGCGACAAAAAGATCCTGTCCGATATTGAAAAGACCATCGACCTCTTTGAAATGTATTACAAAGACAAAGAGCAAGAGGGCTATTTCTCACACATTGACCCCATTGGCCTCGATCCCCGTGATGAATCACTGGCGCATAACCGCGCACGTAAAAATTGGAACTCGGTTGGCGACCATGCCCCTGCTTACCTCATCAACCTATATTTAGCTACGGGTGATCCAAAATATGCCGACTTCCTCGAATACACCTTCGACACGATCACCAAATATTTCCCCGACTACGAAAACAGTCCGTTTGTGCAGGAGAAATTTATGGAAGACTGGAGCAAGGACCAAACCTGGGGCTGGCAGCAGAACCGGGCGGTAGTTGGCCACAATCTCAAAATTGCCTGGAACCTGATGCGGATGCAGTCCCTCAGACCAAAGCAGGAATACCTGGACTTTGCCAAGAAAATTGCTGAACTTATGCCAACGGCTGGCTCCGATCAGCAGCGTGGTGGCTGGTATGACGTAGTTGAACGGCAACTCAACCCCGATACTAAACGGCACCAGTTTGTGTGGCACGACCGCAAGGCCTGGTGGCAGCAGGAACAGGCAATTCTGGCCTACATGATTATGCATGGGTTGCTCGATGACAAAGAATACGAGAAACAAGCCCGTGAAGCAGCCTCGTTCTACAATGCCTTCTTCCTCGATACCGACGACGGTGGGGTATATTTCAACGTCTTCTCAAACGGGATGCCGTACCTGATGGGTACCGAACGGTTCAAGGGCAGTCACTCGATGAGTGCCTACCACAGCACCGAGTTGTGCTACCTCTCAACGGTGTATGTCAACCTGTTGATTACCAAGCAGCCCACTTATTTCTATTTCAAGCCTTACCCGGATTCGTTCAAAGACAACATCCTGTATGTATCGCCGGATATTCTGCCCAAAGGCAGCGTTTCTATTACCGAGTGCTATATAAATGATAAGCCGTATACTGATTTCAACGCA
>JAQBNX010000776.1 GCA_028288385.1 Spirosoma sp. | reverse complement strand
AACTAGACAGCACAAACCGCTATATTAAACTTATGTTATACCTAATACAAGAATGGAATAATAAATACAGCATTAAAGGCCGCCCATATAGTCACGTGGCACCTTAAACATATGAATTCAATCTTCTAATCTTTTTGACCATTCCTATAAATAATTTGATTCCTGTTGAAGAATAACGGTACATAATTAGATTTTTCTTAGTAAACCCCTAAAATCTTTAAGCTAATAGTGACCTAATTATGGAATAAGGTCAGAATAGTAACAAAGTAGCAAATGTACTCAGGTCAGGCTGAGGAATTTTGTGATAAACCGTAACTTGTATGTTAGCCTTAAATGGGTTTAGAGAAACTGAAAGGAAGTTTCATGGCCATGCATTTGGCCAGTACCAGAACATTTATGATACTATTTCCAAACGGATATTCGACTTAGTCGTAGCTGGTTTAGTTGCGATCCTAGTCCTTAGCTGGCTACTTCCTTTAGTAGGACTACTAATCAGACTTACGTCACGGGGGCCCATTCTATTTTTACAACGGCGGACTGGCATTAATGGCAAACCGTTCCTGTGTTTCAAATTCAGGACAATGGTGCATAACTCCCAACACGAACCCTTCAAACAAACTGCCTTCAACGATTCCCGCGTTACGGCCATTGGTCATTGGCTGCGCAAAACCAATATCGATGAGTTTCCTCAGTTCATCAACGTGCTCAAAGGAGACATGAGCATTGTCGGTCCCCGGCCTCATGCTCTCCAGCATGACGCAGAGTACTGGGATGCTTTACCGAACTATCCTAAACGCTACACAACCCTGCCCGGCATTACGGGCCTGGCACAGGTAAGTGGGGCCCGGGGCATAGCGGATGATATCAGTAATATGGAAAAACGACTAAGCTATGATTTGATTTACATTCAGCATAATTCGCTTAGCTATGATGCCAAAATCTGCTGGTGGATACTTAAATCCATGGTATTGGGAGACCCTAACGCCTGGTAGACATCATGAATCGGCCTTCACTCGATTTACCTGATTCCCCTCTGTTCAGGTTGTAACTGTTACCTACTGGTTAATAAATCAACTTTCAATAAAATAACCAATTGCTTATACATCGAGTATAAGCTGAATGAAGCAAAGCCCTGGTTTACTGGTAGTTTCGACCGTCTTATTGATGGTCGTGGTGAGTGGCTTAGGGGCAGTCCTGATGGTAGCCAAATCCGCATCGACCAGTATCAATGACTACTGGTGAGGAATTCCCAGCCTGGTCGTGGCGGTGCTACTGATGATCGGCTGGATAATAGGGGGCCATGATGAAGAGCCTGACTAGGTCCAATAGCATGATAATGCTAATCTTGTCTATCATTGGACAGTATACCCTGGCTATTATTTTTATTCAGGAAGCCAGGGAAGCTCTTTCCAGTAAGGCAGGAACGTATCGTCTGATTGAATACATTTTAGCGGCCCTCATGTATGCATCACTGGGAACCCTGCTCACCTGGTTGTTAATGACCCGCTCAGGTTAGCATACCTTTTGCAAGAAGTTGACTCCTACTATCGAATGTCCGTTAGCTGTCATTTGCCAGGGAAGCAATAAGCGCCACTTTAAATTGTTCGAGTTGTTGCCGTGCGTCGTTGTCCCCTGTTTTAGCCAGTTTAATTAAACCGTCAATAAATAAGGGGGCGTTGGTGACCGTCATGAAGTCATTGAGTCGGATGGGTTCTGTAGGCAGCTTGATAGATCTGAAAAAGTCAATCAACTCGGGTAAATCCATTTGCAATGAATAACTAAATAGAACAAAAGATAGGTTAGGTTACTAACTTATACGTCTTGCTCCACAATTTAGATTTTCACGATCTGCCAATGCCACTTTAATGAAGTGCCTGCCACGTTTACTTAGTTACCCTGTTATTCTTTAACTTCTCACGCCAAAATCCTTATTACAGGAATTGCCCTTTATGGGCATATACAAAAAAGCCCGATCGCAACTGCGATCGGGCTTTCCGTTTCTATCCACACCATTACAGGTTTCCCTGGTTGTCCCAGTACTTACTGGGACAACTGTCTGGGCAGCTACAAAACCTTTTTACTAGGATTGAGGGCCTAATCAATGATTGTCTCAGCTCTCATCATCGCCGTCGAGATTGTTCTCACTCCGATAATACTCGAAGCTACATGATTGCATAAACTGAACGATTCATACGGTTTCAGGAGCAACAAAAATCTTATGTAGAGTGCCTGAAACTGCCTTAAGACGCTGCCTTATTATTGACAAGATAGTGTCTTAAGACAGCTAATACAGCGTCTAGACGGTGTTTTTGCCTGTTTTGTCGGCTCGATGAACTGATGTATACTTGGCTGTGCGACTGTCCTACATTTCGTCATCCTCATCCTCTTCATCCTCCTCGTTTTCATCCTCAGAGTCGACTTCGTCAGACTCCACTGCTACGCCCAGGTCGTCAAATTCAGATACGAGCCAGGACCGAAACATAGCCTGCTCTTTCTTTGTCGCGTTCAGTTCTACGTCGTCGGAAAACCAGCCAGTCAAATCCTCCTTGGCTTTCTCCCAGAAGACCGACAGAGCATTGATTGACTGCCAGATATGAAGCTCTTCTTCGTCAATGCCATTGCGTTCACAAAACTTAAGTACCTTCTCTTTGAGGCTATCCAGTCGGACCAAATATTCGTTAACATCTTCCCCCTGCCAAGTGGCTTTCCTACAGGAATCTAATAGCTCCTGAACCAACCTGTTAAGCTTGCTCACCAGTACCTCACCACGCGCTATAATCCGGGCGTTTTCTTTCTCTTGTTCGCGGTCAAGCTCCTTCTCGGCTATTTGCAGTTCGAGAACTTTGGCTTGGGCTTGTACTTCCTGGGTCTTTAGCTCCTGCCGTTTAATGGCCATTTCTTCTTTACGAAGGTCGAAATCAGTCATTTTTCGTTCGTGATCAAGTTCAAGTGCTTTCATGTGAACCTCGCTGCTTAAGCCTTTGTCAGTGGCTGGAATATCAGGCAGATCATCAACGATGTTTCTGGCGCGTAAAGGTGTTGAAGTACGCCGTTCTATCTTCCCTTTGTCGATACCCATTAGCCCCGCAATTTCTCTAATGCTGTACCCCTCTGCCCGAAGCCGCTCAGCTTCATTAATTTCTTCAGTACTCATGATCAGATTTTTTAAGTGAGGTACAAAGAAAAAGGGCCAATTTTTGGCCCTAATCGACTTTAGCTCACTTTGGTCGATCTGCGTAATTTCGGAGAAACTTTCGGTAATTTTTTTTATTCCGGCTCCCGATACACTACCGATGGTGGACCAGCGTGCTTATAAATCCGGGCTACCTGACGGGCTGAAAAGTGATGGAGTCCCTTAATCTCTGCTTTTAGTTCGGGGTCTTTAATCATGCGGTTGAGCCAATCGCTGAAGATTTTGGTCGATGGCTTACCATAGGCAACGGCCAAATCGATACGGTACATGGCTTTCACCTCAAAAACTGATGAGTAAGTAGTCATACTAAATTGGTTTGATTTGTTGGTGAATCATTGGATTCAAGTCAAGTAGACCCAAGAAACACGGGAGGTGGAATTGCACTCCGCCAAGAAAAGCGATAAAGGGAAGTTCTTAAAAATGCTCTATTCGGAGCAACCTTTGAAAAAACTGTTACAGTTGTTACATCTGTGACAACGGCTGGATTTGTAACAGCAGTAACATAAATACAAATGAGTGTTACATAATCTATAGATATAACTAATTGATATACTATAGTTTTTAAATTTGTAACAAATGTAACAGAAGTAACGGCAATTCTTAAAAACCTCAAATAGTGCTCTCTTTTTCCCCAGATGCCCCGTTTTATCCACCAGAATTTGTAACACAGTTTGTTAAGTCTGTTACAGAATGCTGTTACAAACTCCCTAAAACGATCCCAAACAGCCCAAATCGGGCTGTTTGGACGAAAAAAGACCAAAATTGATGATTTTGCATTTTTCATGGAATGAAGTCAGTCCGCATAAAGGTGTATATCCGTCCAACTTTATTGGGTATCGTAGCCAATTCGGTCGAAACACCGGCATTAAAGGCCCGGAGGCTATGGTATGCGTACCGAGCAGATTTTTCGGTGGCCAACAGCCCGAAATCGTTCTTTAGGCTGGCTCGAACGTCGGCATCGCTAATGCGGTAGCGGGTCGTGTCCTTCAGTTCAGCGGCAATATCACCGGGCGCAAATTGGAGTTCAGCCAGGTCAACAAATGCCTCAAAAGTGTCCTCGATGAGTCGCCTAATTTCCTGCTCGGTCACGGACTTATTGGCCTCGATAGCCCCGGCCAGTTCGGGCGTTTGGTAATCGGCAAAGTCAAAGAACATTCGACCTTTACGGGCGTGGTGCAGCGCCCGTCGTTCAAGAAAATAAAGAAAAGCGGGTATCTCCTCTCGTAGCTTTTCGAGCATATCAGGGTCATCAGAGCCGGGCAGTTGGTTTACCGTTCGCACAAAGTATCTCATCTCGCCTTTGCCAATATAGAGAGCCTTGTCAATGGTGTTGGTGATGAAGACAAACTTGCCGATCCACTCGGTTTCGTACTGCTGGCGATTCTTGGCGTTGACGAAGATTTTACCCTGCTCAGTACTCATGCGTTTTATTGCCTCAGAGGTCACGCGCTTAGATACCGACGTTTCGTCCACTACGATCACTAGCCGCTCGGCGTAGGTACTGTTGAAATCGTTTTCCAAATCGGCATTGCCCAGCTTAGTGGCGTTGGCTTGGAAGATGTAAATCAACCATTGGCCGAGGGTGGACTTACCCGTATTGCGTTCTTTACTTTGTAAGAGTATAATGGGTAACAGCTGCCCTGGTTGCAGATAGAGCAGTTGCAGGTAATCCAAACCAAACTCATAGTTATCCTTAAAGATATGTCGAACCATAGCCAGGCTATGCTCGATGCTTCCCGGTAGTGGTAAGTGTGTCAGCTTGTGGTATGCGTTATAACAGCCTTCAATTACCTGCTTGAAGTTAGAGTGGCTTGGCACAAGGGCGAAAGCTTTGTACTTGGCAATGTGCTCGATGGCTCCTTTACCAAAATCGTCGGTAATGGTGGACTTGACCCGTTTGGCATACTGTGGGACTAGGTGACCCAGCCGGTCGGGCTTTTGGATGTGCTCAAAGTACTCATCTCCTACCCGGATATACATGGTGACCTGATCGCTGATCAGGTTTTTGAGTACCGTGCCGTTATGCTGGTAAAAGCAGCCTTGATAGCGAAATTTCAGACTTCCCAATTTCTCTTGGTACTCCGCATAAAACTCGTCGGCACTCGTAATGTGAAAGTAGCTTTTCAGGACTTTAAGTCCCTTTTCGGTCATGTTTTGGGTGTATACGTACTTACCCACCGGCTTAGTAATGGCCAGCACATCGGCTACGATTTTGCTTTCTTGCCCCGGCATTGACACCAGTAGATCGTCAATACCCTTCATGACTTGATCGGGGTTGAGGTGTTGGAAATACACGTCAACCTTATCGAGATGCTTAGTAGCCTCCCTGAAGTTGCGCACGGCACTGTAAAACAGGTTTGGCCGTGTAAAGAGGTCTTTATCCGGCTCGTAGGTCACTGTAAGGCAATCATTATCCAGTAGAAGTACAACGTTCTTAACCGCGCAGGTCTTAATAAGGGCCTCTAATTCGGTGTTAAGAATTCTGTTGCCTAGGCCGTCTTTTTCAGTGAAATTGTGAATGCCCTGCACCCCGACGCAATACAAGCGATGTAACGAGGCTTTCATAGCCTTAAACTCACCTTCGGTGATATAGAGGGTCTTGATCTGATCTTGGCGGTGGTAGGCATCTAGCACTTGTGGAGGGAAAAATACCTCTGTACCAGCCCCTTTAGGTGTGAGGTAGCGAGGCATGCCTGCCTTTTGGCAATGTGTAGGGTTAAGTCTAATTCGCCGATACGGTAGCTCCTTACGCCCTTTCTGGTAGGTCTTCATACCATTAAGACCAATGTATAGAATCTCAATACTATCCTGCGCATTGGGTCGGAAAATCTTCTCAGCCATCGGGACCATGCTATCGAAGCAATCATACTCAACCATGACCGTGTTCATCACCGCCGTGATGCCAAGCTCATCCATCCGGGTCTGGCAATACGTTTTATTAATCTTCTGACTTTCAGAATGTTGGTTTGAATTGTCTTTTGATACTATAGGTTTAATCGTTTCGTCATGTGCGGCTTCTGTTGGGTTATGCTCTTGACCTACTGATTCGCTAGTATCATTTTCGGCAGGCAATATGGCCAAGACAGGTGCTTGGGCTGATGCAATCGGTATCGGGTTAACTACCATACGGGTATAGTTGGGGAATAAGCTAAAATTCCCTACGATCAGCAGTCGTAGGGAATACAGTTAATCAGGCAATGCCACCAGGAAGTAGCTTCTTCGTGTACGGCTCGACCACGACCACACAGTTCTCATAATGCACAGATGGGCTTGTTCACAGCCAGTGATAGGATCAGGTGCCTTATTTCTGCTGTTGGCCTGATACTGTATGTAGAGCATTGAGGTCCAATTATATGGCTGGCTAGCACTTTCCCTGACGCGAAAGCGGAAGGATATTTTTTGACAAGTTTGTTTATGAGAACATTCCATATTGAAATAAGAAAATGCCCAATCATTGCTGGCCAGGCGGTTAAGAATTAATTGTAATGCCACCGGATAGCCGTTTTTCAACGAAGCCATCGGTGAGCGAAACGTCTAACTCATAGAGTCTGCGTATCAGGGCGGTACGCTCATTTCTTGATAGTGGACGATTCCGCAAAACACTCTCAAGCTGATCATAGAAAGGGTCCACGTTGAGAACATAGCCAGGTCGTTTACGCCATTGGCTAACGACCTGGCGCACTAAAGCAGGGGTCACGTCAATACAGAATAGAAGCGAACGTGAAAGATGATATCTAACGTACGTACGCAGGGCCAACACCTGCTGACAAGCGGTCGGATTGCGGTGCGGGTTGATGCCCACTATATCATGGCAGTCAAGATCGGCTGGTTCGAGAAAGTTACTAGTCGTCAAAAATGTGTTTGGGTAGCCCGCAGCCTTAAACCACATAACAACTTCCACCAACTGGGGAGGTCCAACGG
>JAQBNX010000076.1 GCA_028288385.1 Spirosoma sp. | reverse complement strand
CTGAATATCGGAGATGGTAACGGTTTGACGGCCATCGGCCAGTAATGGCTTCTCCTGGCCTTTCTCTACGGCAATTTTCATGACGTTGACTATGTTTTGTTTATATTATAAACCGGTTGTTTATGCTATTGTTTTGTAATGGTGATAGATAATTTACTCTCTATTGCCGCTTGGTATTGACACCGATGTAGAGTTCATCTGTCTGCTGAAATAGGCCGCGGGCTGATGAAAAGTACATGAAAACTAGTGGCAGGAGAGTTTGGCCTTATTTTATGCCTTCCCCGTTTTTTGCGTATTTCACCCCATGAAATCTATTCAACCAACCCGCATAACCATGGTGGGGGGCGGCAGCTGGGCCACGGCTCTCGTTAAAATCCTGTCCGAAAACAACGTTACCATCAAATGGTGGATGCGCAAACAGGCCGATGCCGACCACATAAAACGATTTGGTCATAATCCCAGCTACCTAAGCGATGTACAAATTAACCTGCGTAAGGTGAAAGTTTGTACCAAAATTCGGGAGGCTGTCAAAGACAGTGAGTATGTGATTCTAGCGGTTCCGGCGGCCTTTGTGGCCGATGCACTTATGGGGCTGCAGTCGGGTCACTTAGCTGGCAAAAGAGTCATATCGGCTATAAAGGGAATGAGTCCGGCGTCGAATCAACTCGTTACGGACTGGGTGAGCAATCAATATGATGTACCGGCCGACCGGATTGCGGTAATTGCCGGGCCGTGCCATGCTGAGGAAGTGGCACTGGAAAAACAGTCGTACTTAACCATTGCCTCGCCCAACGCCGATTGCGCCAAAGACGTAGGCAACTTGTTACGTTGCCGGTACGTACAGACAACACCTGTTGATGATATTTATGGTATTGAGTACTCGGCTGTCATGAAAAACATTATCGCCCTGGCCAGCGGTATCACCCGTGGACTGGGTTACGGCGATAATTTTCAGGCCGTGCTGGTCTCGAACGCCATGCAAGAGATTAAACGGTTTGTTGACACCATTTATCCAAAACATCGCGACCTGAGTGGCTCGGCTTACCTAGGCGATCTGCTCGTAACCGCTTACTCGCCCTTCAGCCGCAACCGAACGTTTGGTACGCTCATTGGACGGGGTTACACGATTCAGTCGGCACAGGCCGAAATGAATATGATTGCCGAGGGATATTATGCCGTCAAAAGTATCTACGAAATCAACCAGCGGTTTTCTGTCGACATGCCCATTGTGCGTGCTGTCTATAATATTCTGTACAACCGGGCTGCTCCAACCGGCGAGATGAACGCGCTAAAAGAGAGACTGATGTGAGGAATTGGTTGGTGAAGTCGCCAATGACAATAGCTTTTGATGACTTCACCAACCAACCTCAAAGATACTGCCTGATTTTCTCTGCTGTTGCCGCCAGTTCTTCCTGGGTGGGTTTCATCTTACTGCTGAAATTCATATCAGCCATCGAGTTGAGGGGAATCAGGTGAATGTGTGTGTGGGGAACTTCCAGCCCAATAACGGCTATGCCAATGCGTTTGCAGGGAATAGCACGTTCGATTGCTGGTGCAATGCGTTTGGCAAAGGCCATCAGACCGGTGTAGAGGTCGTCATCTAAAGCGAACAGGTAATCAACTTCTTTCTTCGGAATCACCAGCGTGTGCCCCGTCGTGGTGGGCATTACGTCTAAAAAAGCCAGAAAATCGTCCGTCTCGGCTATTTTGTGAGCCGGTATTTCGCCGGCAACGATGCGGGAAAAGAGGCTAGGCATACGCAGATGGGTTTACCGGGCTATGTCAACAATTTCAAACTCCAGTACGCCGGCCGGTACGGTTATGCTTGCCTTGTCGCCAACGCGTTTGCCCAGCAAGCCCTTGCCAATGGGTGAGCCAACGGATATGCGCCCGGCTTTCAGGTCTGCTTCTTCTTCTGAAACGAGCGTGTACAGCATCTCGGCGCCCGTCTTTACGTTTCTGATTTTCACCTTCGATAAGATGGACACCAGCGAGGCATCAATGGTCGATTCGTCCAGTACGCGGGCATTGGCCAAGACTTCTTCCAGTTTGGATATTTTTAGCTCGTGGTGGCCCTGTGCATCTTTGGCGGCATCGTACTCGGCGTTTTCGCTGAGGTCGCCTTTATCGCGGGCTTCGGCAATCTGGTGGGCAATGGCCGTCCGGCCTTTGGTTTTCAACTCGTTTAACTCAGCCTTGAGCCGGTTAAGGCCTTCTTCGGTGTAATATGAAATCTTTGCCATGGTACAGTACTTAACTTACTACTCGTTTTCACAGTGATTTGGCGATGCTCGACTAAAAACAAAAAGAACGGTACGCCGACCGTTCTGCAACCAAATTGGTTTTCTTTGCAGCCACGTCAGTGTCGCCGTCGGGCTACCGAAGCGAACCGTTCAGTTACATGTTTAGTTGTTCGTCGCATGGGCGAAGCCGTTTTTCAGCCGGTTTCCGTCTAACGTAGCACGTTGGGCACAACCCGTCTGAAGGACAAAAATAAGAATACTTACGGGCTATTTCAACACGTGTGCTGGTTGCTTGTTAAAAACCGATTTGCCAATACATGCCATATCCGCTTCGCATTGTGTTCATGGGAACACCCGATTTTGCCGTCACGAGTCTTAGACGGCTGCTTGACGGAGGATGCCAGGTTGTGGCCGTTGTGA
This sequence comes from Spirosoma sp., assembly GCA_028288385.1. Classification (GTDB taxonomy): domain Bacteria; phylum Bacteroidota; class Bacteroidia; order Cytophagales; family Spirosomataceae; genus Spirosoma. The sequence goes on along the minus strand of JAQBNX010000076.1, from coordinate 1,570 downwards.
CGGCTCCCGACCGGCCATCAGGACGGGGACTGACACTGACCCCCTCACCGGTAAAAAAAGCTGCTCAGCAAGCTAACCTACCGGTGCTTCAGCCCGAAAAACTACGTGATCCAGCCTTTCTAAATGAACTTGCGGACTACAAGGCCGATTTGCAGGTCGTTGTTGCCTTTCGAATGCTGCCTGAAGTGGTGTGGAGCATGCCAACCATTGGCACGTTTAATCTGCATGGGTCGCTGTTGCCCCAGTATCGTGGCGCTGCGCCAATCAATTGGGCCATCATGAATGGCGAGACGCAGACCGGCGTCACTACATTCCTGATCGAAAAAGAAATTGATACGGGCCAGATGATTTATCAGGACCAGGAGGCAATTTACCCCGACGATACGGCTGGCACACTCCATGATCGGCTGATGGAACGCGGGGCTGATCTGGTCCTGCGAACAGTACGAGCCATCGAAACGGGTAATTACCCGCGCATACCTCAGCCACCCACCCACAACCTGAAACCAGCCCCCAAACTGAGCCGCGAAACCACCGAAATCAACTGGAACCAACCCGCCCGCCTGATCCGAAACTTTGTGCGTGGTTTGTCGCCTTTCCCAACGGCCTGGACGCTCATTAATCATAAGTTTTTCAAGGTCTACGCCGTATCGGTAGCCAACGAATCACCATTTGTAGCGGAGCCGGGTATGGCTTATACCGATCACAAAAAGACGATTTTAGTACGTGCCGCCGACGAATGGGTAAGCATAGATTCGCTGCAGGCTGAGGGCAAACGACGCATGATGACTGAGGAGTTTTTGCGGGGCAACCGTCTTTTATAAAATAGCGTAATTACCGGTTGTTTATTAATCTGCTAGTCCGGGCGTAACACTCGGTCTTAGGCATCGTCTTACTTCATGAAACTATTTTTTCTGTTCCTGTTAATGGCTACTGCCTACCTGTCTGCCGAGGCCCAATCCGAAACATATGCCGAGAAGTTAGGCTTTCCAAAGGGTAAAAAAGTCATTATCCTGCACGTCGATGATGCCGGCATGAGCTACGAGTCGAACGTGGGGACAATGACGGCGCTCGACCGGGGTATTGCTAACTCGACCAGCGTTATGATGCCCTGCGGCTGGGTGCCTCAGTTTTTTACCTACCTCAAACAACACCCCAATACCGACGCGGGCGTTCACCTCACGCTAACTTCGGAGTGGGACAACTACCGCTGGTCTCCTATTGTGGGCCGCGAAAAAGCACCGGGGTTATATGATGAGCAGGGGGCTTTCTGGCACTCAGTGGCGCAGGTTGTTGAGCACGCGTCGGCCGACGAAGTTGAAGCCGAAATTCGGGCGCAGCTGGCCCGTTACCGGGCGTTTGGTTTGCAGCCCACGCACATGGACTCGCACATGGGCACTTTGTTTGATCCCAAGTTTCTGATGCGATACGTGAAAGTAGCAATTGACGAAAAAGTGCCTATTCTGTTTCCGGGAGGTCATGCATCATTGATTATAAAAGCCAATAATGTGCCACCATCTTTGCAACAACTGATTCAGCAGGTAGGCCAACAACTATGGAATTCCGGTTT
>JAQBNX010000018.1 GCA_028288385.1 Spirosoma sp. | reverse complement strand
TTTGGCGTATACTATAAAGAAAATTTTGGCTGGCGTAATGCCCTGTTCTATCAATACAGCCATTGGAAATATGGGGTACTGGGAGTATCGCCCTTACCCGAAAAAGTGGTTGTTGGTAAGAATGGCTGGTTTTTTCCGGGTAACAGTCACAACCGAGTGGTCGATCAGTATCGGGGACTAAAATCGTTGTCGTCGGCTGCGCTTGACTCAATTAGCGGGCGGTTGACTTACTATCAGCAGGAACTGGCCAAACAGGGTACCCGGCTCTACGTAGTGGTGGCTCCTGATTCCTACACGATATACCCGGAGAATGTACCGGATTACCTCAAAACGCGCAAGGCACCTTCCAACTTCGATCGATTGAAGCAACACCTGGCCCGGCACACGAGTATTCCATTTGTTGACGTGCGGGAAAAACTAAAGGCGGCCAAAACCATTAACGTAACGTATTGCCAGACAGACACGCACTGGAACGATTTTGGTGCCATGATTGCGTCGATGGGCGTAGTGGAACGTGTCCGGCAGGATTTCCCCAAAATGCCAGCGCCCCGTCTTTCCAATTATATCATTCATCCCAAACAGGGTGCCCCAGGCGATTTGGTCTTCCTGATCGCGCTGAACCAGGAGATTGTAGATTCGGCCAATTACCAAATTGAGCCCGTGGCTCATTTGCGCGTCAGAAAGCTGGAAAGTATACCGAATCCCGAGACAAACCTGCCCACAGAGCGGTTCGTCTCGGCTAACAAAATGAGTCCAAAGCTTTTCCTGTTGGGTGATTCTTTCACGGCCCACATGAATACGTTTATGCCGGGATATTTTCGCGAGATGTACGTAGTACGAAGTCCCCGGCTTAATCTAAAACAGGTGCAGCCCGAGCACCCCGATGTCTTGGTGATTGAAATAGTTGAACGCAATATTGATTGGCTCAGGGACTTATAGTGGCCGGTTGCCTGTGGACTCCTTCGTTACGTTCGCTGAGGGCTTTCCCAAAATCATATCAGCCGCTTTCTCGGCGATCATATACACAGGTGCGTTGGTGTTGCCCGAGATTATCGTAGGCATCACGGACGCATCCACTACCCGTAGCCCCTCCACTCCACGAACTCTCAAATGGCTATCGACAACCGCCATTTCATCGCTGTTTGTGCCCATTTTGCAGGTGCCAACCGGATGGTAAACGGTTTCGAGCTGTTGCAGAAGGTGCTGCCATATGCCATCGTCGGAGGCATGGTCGGTGGGCGTTTGAATCCGCTGGCGGTAAGGTCCGAAGGCATCAGCCTGCATCACGTCCAGCGCCTGTCTAAGTCCTCGGATGAGCACCCTGCGGTCGTCTTCGTGCGTAAGGTAGTTTGGTTGGATCACAGGCGCATCGAGCGGGTTGGCTGATCGAAGGCCGACATACCCGACGCTTTTGGGCTTCAATAGCGTCGGCAAAATGGTGTATCCGTCGGTAGTGGGCCAGGTCGCCAGGTCATACATATCGGTTTTATAGTCATTACCCATATGGCCCGGCACAAAATGAAATTGCATATCGATCCGCTCCAGCGACGGGTCCGTTTTCAGGAACGCCACCGCTTCGAGCGGGCTTATGGTCATGGGGCCTTTCTTCGACAGAAAGTACTGGCCCAGCGCCTTTAGCTGGTTCAGCGGCTTCAGGTGAAAATTGGAAGAGATGCCCCGTTGTGAACAAAGGCTGCTAACGCCCGAAAACAAATGGTCCTGCAAGTTTTGCCCCACGCCCGCCAGTTCTTTCCTGACCACTACGCCTGCTGACCGAAGCGCATCGGCGGGTCCAATGCCCGACAACATGAGCAATTGGGGCGACTGAAATGCCCCCGCCGAGAGGATAACCTCCCTGGCTGCGGTGGCGGTTTGCGTTTGATTTTTGCCGGTTATAAACTCAACGCCAATGGCGCGGTCGTTCTTTAAGATTACTTGCTTCGTTAGGGCGCGGACGATGACTGTTAGATTAGGGCGGTTCAGGGCTGGCTTCAGAAACGCCGTGGCTGCGCTGTGTCTCCTGCCATCCTTTATGGTAAACTGAAATAACCCCGTTCCTTCCTGTTCTGCACCGTTGTAATCGTGGTTCAGACGAATACCGGTTTGCTGGCACGATTCAATGAACGCACCCGCTAATGGTGTCTGAAACTGCTGGGCAAACGTAACGTTTAGGGGGCCGTTCTGTCCGTGGTAATACGCATCGAGTCGGTCTATTTGCTCATTGTGTTCCGATCGGATAAAATAAGGCAACACCTCTTCGTAGCTCCATCCCGCGTTGCCCTGGGCAGCCCAATCGTCATAATCGAGCCGATTGCCGCGCACGTAGGCCATAGCATTCGTTGAACTGCATCCGCCAAGTGTTTTGCCTCGTGGCTGGTACATACGCCTGCCGTTGAGGGCCGTCTGAGGTTCTGTCCAAAATCCCCAGTCGACTGGCGTGCCGTTCAATTTTGAGTAAGCGGCCGGTGTATGAATCTCCATTTTGGTGTCTGCTCCGCCAGCTTCCAGCAACAGCACAGACACTGCCGGGTCGGCAGAGAGCCGATTCGCCAGTACACATCCCGCCGATCCGGCACCTATAACAATGTAATCATAGGTCATGGTAGCAGATTGAAGTTATAAGACTGATATAGGCTATAGAATTTTGTAGCTATGATGAAACGTGATAGTACAGCCATCTACGTAGTCTTTTATTTCCTACGGTATGGCCGTTGACCGAAACCTTATAGAGTTTTATATGGCTACTTTAACAGGAGAAGTAGTACAAAGGCAGTATGATATCAGGTAACCTGATAAAATGGCTAAATGTAACTGCAATCCTTCCGGCAAGCTGACGCTAACAGGCGCTACAGGCAAATGAGGTGTATAGCCAATGTCTTTTAGTGAGTAGACCCACTCTAACTCTGGCATTCATAGTTACGCCCTTAACGAGCGACAGGCAATTGACTTAGGCTAACTCAGCCAATACGGTTACGCCACCCTTAGTGCGGTCACCAATCTTCACATGAATTTCGGCATCTAAAGGCAAAAAAACATCGACCCGGGAGCCAAACTTAATAAAGCCCATTTCCTGGCCCTGTTCTACGGGCTGGCCTTCTTTCACGTACCAGATAATGCGCCGGGCCACTGCACCGGCAATTTGGCGCATCAATACCTGAACCCCACTTGCCGATTCGATTACGACTGTGGTTCGCTCATTCTCCGTACTCGACTTAGGATGCCAGGCCACTAAATATTTGCCTGGGTAGTACTTGAAGTAGCGTACAACGCCCGATACTGGGTTGCGGTTAACGTGAACATTAAGGGGCGACATAAAAATGGAAATCTGCCGTCTACGCGCTTTAAAATACTCGCCCTCCTCTGTTTCTTCAATAACAACAATGGTTCCATCGGCAGGAGCAATCACCCGGGTTTCACCCGTTGTAAGCAGCCGGTTTGGAATGCGAAAGAACTGTACAATTAATACAAACAGGATAAGACTGACTACGGCCATGATTATCATGGCCGTAGCGTTATCAGAAAAAAAGTACATGTAGGCGAGCAGGTTGAGCGTCAGCAGAACCAGGCCCGTGGTAAGCATTATATTGAAACCTTCGCGGTGTAAGCGCATTTTTGTTAATTGTTTGTGGTGTATAGCAGCCTGCCCTGCAATTCGTGGCTGACAGCAAAGGAACAACTACAAACCACAAACTACAAACACAGCTCATTAATACCCTCCCCGAAATTTATAGGTACTGGCTACCTTATCGATAGCAACAATATAAGCGGCCAGCCGCATTGGCACCTGGTATTTCTGCGACGTCTCAAACACTCTGTCAAAAGCGTCTTTCATGACGCGATCGGCCCGGCGGTTAATCCGGTCAAGTGTCCATTTATAGCCAATGCGGTTTTGTACCCACTCAAAATACGATACCGTTACGCCCCCGGCATTGGCTAGAATATCGGGCACTACTAGAATGCCCTTGCTATTGATTATCTCATCGGCTGAAGCAGATGTTGGCCCATTGGCCCCTTCCACAATCATCTTAGCCTGAATTGACCCGGCATTGTCGTCTGTTATTACGTCTTCCTTCGCGGCTGGTACTAACACATCTACCGCCAGTGACAACAGTTCTTCGTTGGTAATCTTTTCGGCTCCGCTGAAACCATCCAGGGTGCCCTTGTTGGCATTCCGGTACGTGCTGGCAGCCGTAATGTCAATGCCGGCAGCATTGTAATATCCTCCCGATATGTCGCTGATGGCCACTACCGTAACACCCCGTTCATGGAGCAGCTCGGCCGCAAACGAGCCAACATTACCAAATCCCTGAATGGCAGCCGTGGTTCGGTAGGGATTCATTCGCAGCTTATCCATAGCTGCTAACGCAGCTACTGTTACGCCCCGGCCTGTGGCTTCGGTACGACCTAGTGAACCCCCCAAGACAAGCGGTTTGCCAGTTACTACGTTGTTAACAGTCATACCTTTCGCCTTTGAGTACTCGTCCACTATCCAGGCCATTTCGCGGGGACCGGTGCCCATGTCAGGGGCCGGAATGTCGCGGTCGGGGCCGAATACGTCGAGCATGGCAACGGTATACTGCCGGATGAGCCGCTCAATTTCGCCCGCCGACATTTCGCGGGGGTTGCAGGCAATGCCCCCTTTGGCTCCTCCATACGGAATATCGACAACCGCACATTTCCAGGTCATCCAGGCCGCCAGGGCCCGTACTTCGTCCAGGTGAACGCCAGGGTCGAGCCGGATTCCTCCCTTGGATGGGCCCAGGATATTGGAGTGAATAACACGGTAACCCTCAAAGACCCGGATACTCCCGTTGTCCATCGTAACCGGCAATCCAACAATCACCTGCCGGGCCGGCACTTTCAGAATGTCGTACATTTCGTCTGAGATGCCCAGCATGCGGGCAGCCGCGTCGAAACGTGACATCATTGATTCAAGCGGGTTCTCTTTATCTTTTATTGGGGCTGGTTCAATATATGCCATAGCCATAACTTTGGTATGTAAACAAAAAATGATGATGAAGTGTGTTGCAAACTTAGTAAAACAATAACGATACTATGAAAGCTATATTTTTTCTACGATTAATCTAAAAAACTACTTCAATAGAATCATCTATCTTATTAATTAAGCTCAAAAGGGTTATTATCTATACATGATTAAAACCGAATATTAATTGGATTTACGATTAATAATTGATTTGATCAGAAATACGTATAGACACTGGCAGTGATAGGTACATTGAAAATTGATTTTAATTACATTAATTTTACTGCCGTATTGAGCCTATCACACGCTACATTTAACAGCTATGGTTCCGCAAGAAAAAAAACGGTATTCAGAAGAAGACCTTCAAGAGTTCTCAGTGCTAATTAACCTGAAACTCGATGATACCCGCCGGGAGTTAAATTACATCAAAGAATCGCTTAGCAAACG
>JAQBNX010000006.1 GCA_028288385.1 Spirosoma sp. | reverse complement strand
AACGCCAAAGTTCATTTGCTCATCGCCGGGCTGGTGGTGGTAGTGGGGCTTTGGCTAAGGTTGAGCCGTGTGGAGTGGGCCCTCATTCTGACCCAGATTGGGTTGGTCTGGGCGGCTGAGGCCATCAATACGGCCATCGAAAAACTTTGCGATTTTGTATCACCGGGACTGCATCCCCAGATCAAAGCCATCAAAGACATGTCTTCTGGTGCCGTACTAATTCTGGCCATTGGAGCCGTTGTCATTGGGGTAGTCGTGCTGGGCGGTAAGGCGATGGAGGTGTTCAGGATTTATTAGTCACTGTTGCCTGACAAAGTGCTGGCAACCCACGAAAATCAACTGTTTAAACTTTTCATTACTAAGTATGCATGAATCGCGCGAACATTTGCAGACCCTGACGGAGATCCGCAGCCTGATGGAACGCTCGGCCAAGTTCCTGTCGCTGAGTGGACTCTCGGGCGTTTCGGCCGGGGTGATTGCGCTGGCGGGAGCAGCCGTGGTATATGGCCGTTTACAAACCGACTGGTTTCGCCTGCTGAACTATAACCGGCTCGAACCCTATGACAATTCGGTCCATGCCGACATTACCCAGTTTTTGGTAACCGTAGCTCTGGTGGTGCTGGGAGCGGCCCTGCTGACTGGGCTCTACTTTACAATTCGCAAAGCCCGGCGGCAAGGCCATACCGTGTGGAATGCCTCTTCCAAACGACTACTGTGGGCCATGACCGTACCGCTGGCTACGGGGGGCGTTTTTTGCCTGGCTTTACTGTCCTACAACCTGATCTGGCTGGCTTTTCCAGCAACGCTCATTTTTTATGGTATGGCCTTGCTCAACGGCAGCAAGTACACCCTGCGTGATGTTGAATCACTGGCCTATTGCGAGATTGGACTGGGGCTGGTGTCGCTTTTCTGGCCGGGCTACAACCTGCTCGCCTGGACTATAGGGTTTGGCATTCTCCATATTGTCTATGGCCTGGCCATGTATTATAAATACGAACGGAATACCGCGCATGAAGGACCTGCTGGCTCAGTTTAACAAAGCATTCGAGAGCAAAGCGCGGCTGAATATCATGTCGGTCCTGATGGTCAACGACACCCAGAGTTTCAACGCGCTGAAAGAACTCCTTGGACTTACCGATGGCAACCTCGCCACGCACCTTCGGGCGCTGGAAGAGTCGGGCTACATACTTGTGCAAAAGCAGTTCATTGGCCGCAAGCCAAACACCATCTATTCGGCTACTGCCTCCGGCCGCCAAGCCTTCTCCGATCACCTGAATGCCCTGGAAGAGTTTATCAAAAACTTGTGATGCCTCCAGGTCATTGACTTTACTGAATGCCCATCGGCGATCGGGCTACTGGGTTTTGAAATCCGTGTCTTTTAGTCCTTTGTTGATCTTCATATTATCGACCGTCATTACCATTGGACCACGTGGCGACTGCTGATTGATGGTCATGGGGAACAGGATACCGTTGGTAGCTTTATAGTCCGAGTAGACCATAGTGGTTGTCATTTCTCCCCGGGGCGACTTGTTTGTTACGACAGACTGCACCTTCAGACCCGTCGTAGCGTCGAAATTATCGTTCCATGTGGCCGAGCCATCGGCTAAAGTATGGCTGAGTTTGTAGGTATCTTTCCCGCCTATTTTCTCGGGCCCTACCAGGGTCGTTTTAACGCTGTTCTCGGCGTAGTGCAGCTCTGGGAAAAGCGTGTTCATAAGCATCATTTGCTGAGCGGCTGGTCCCTCAATGGTCTGGCTTCCCTGCATACCGCCCATGAGCACCTTCTGACCATCGCCGGTTTGTTTCATCACTTCCATACCATTGGCGTTGAGCACAGTCGAAAACTTGTTGGGCAGTTTCTGCTTACGCATAATGATGATGGCACCCCGGTCGGTTTCGCTGGACATGTTTGTGGTTAGGTCTGTCACGGCCAGCAACGCGTCTTTGCCGCCAATCGCCGTTACGTACTTGTCCAGTATCTGCTCGGCCGTGGGCGTTGTTTGAGCCCTTGCCGACTGCCAGAGCAGGGGAATGAGCAACAGGGCTAGGCATGTTTTTTTCATGAGCTGAATGGGTTTATGATCGTATTCGAAAATAACAGAAGTTAGGCGAATCAGCAAATAGCCCAACACTGAACAGAACTGGCTTTCACGTTACGTCCAGTTCATTAGTACACATCGTTGTCCATCAGCAACACGCTGTTAATCAGTGAGGCAACTATCATTCTGTCCAGGTAAATCCTGCCAGGTACACCAATGCCCCGGCAACGTAGCCGATTAGGGCCAGCCAACTGATAGTACGCAGATACCACCCAAAGGCCAGCCGTTCCATGCCCATCACAGCCACACCCGCTGCCGATCCAATGAGCAGCAGACTACCGCCGGTACCGGAGCAGTAGGCCAGAAATTCCCACAGTTTGGCGTCGGTGGGATGAGCTTGCAGATCATACATTCCCATCGCAGCCGCCACAATTGGTACGTTGTCGACAACCGCCGAAACGAGCCCAATGAGCAGAACGATCACATCCAGATTACCCACCAATCGGTTTAACGATTCGGCCAGGCTTCGCAGAATGCCCGTAGCATCAAATGCGCCAACAGCCAGCAGAATACCCAGAAAAAACAGGATGCTCGGCGCGTCAATGCGGCTCAAGGCGTAAGCGGCCGAGTATTTCTGGCGTTCGGTTTCGTCCTTTTCGCTATGCAGCAGTTCAGACGCTACCCAAATACCCCCACGAGCATCATCCCCATGTAAGGCGGCAGGTGTGTGAGGGTTTTAAAGATCGGCACGAACACCATTCCGCCCAGCCCAATGGCTAGCATCGTTCGGCGTTCACGCCGGGCCTCCCGGGTCACAAACGGGCGGCTAATACCAGTTACGGTCCGGCCCTGCGCAGCGGTTGATTTAACTGCCTGCGTGTCTGATTTATAGCGCATGGTCAGGATTGCCAAAGGCACCAGCAAAGCCAATAAACTGGGCAGAAATAACTCGCGGATGATGTTGGTGGTGGTCACCTGCCCCCAATCCAGAGCATCGTCGTTGTAACATCGCCAATTGGCAACCAGGCCCCGCCGGCATTGGCCGCAATGATAATCATTCCTGCCATGACCCGTCGTTGCTCGGGGTTGCTCACTAGTTTGCGAGCCACCGACACCATTACAATGGCGGTAGTCAGGTTGTCAAGGAGGGCCGACAGGAAAAACGCGAGCAGGCTAACTATCCAGAGCAACGTGCGGGTGTTGCGACTGGCAATACGGTCGGTTATGAGCGTGAATCCGTCGTGTGCATCAATCAGCTCGACAACCGTCATAGCGCCCAGCAGAAAAAACAGGATCTCGGCAATGCCCGTCAGGTGGTGGCCCAATTGCTGACTAACTGTTTCTGCATGGGCACCGGAGATGGTATAAACTGTCCAGCAACTGATTCCCGTGATGAGGGCGGTAGCTGTTTTATTGATCTTAATGGTATGTTCGAGCGTAACGAGCAGGTATCCGGCAACGAAAAGAATTAGCAGGGTGGTAATCATAGCGGAGGAAACCGAAACAATTCGTTTTTTGTCATACAGCCAACGACCCGACGGCAAAGAACCGCAAATAAACAGGACTGGATCGGCATAATCGATTCCCGCTTACCCTTGGCAACCAACCGAATATTCATAATTCGTATTTCAATTCTGAATGCCGATGGCATGGCGTTGTTTCCGTTTATCCTGGTACGCAAACCCAACCCCGGCGCTACGTTGATTAACCACGAACGGATTCACCTGCGTCAACAGGTTGAAATGGGCGTACTGCTCTTTTACCTATGGTACGTTGTCGAGTACGTCATTCGCTGGTTTCAATACCGCGACCATTACACGGCTTACTGCAACATTAGTTTCGAGCGCGAAGCCTTCGCCAACGACACAAACCTGGCTTACCTGAAAACCCGGCCCTTCTGGTCATTCTGGAAATACATAACACGGAAAGAGTGACTTACTCAATCCCCTTTTCGCCTTCACTTACACTCCTCCGCCGGACGCCCGCAACCATAACCAGCGACGAGAGCACCACGACCAGGATGGGGATACCTTCCCGGAAACCCAGCAGCCGCAGGTCTTGGGGGATGTTCAGGTAGAGCAGAATGGTGATGAGCCCCCGGGGGGCAATCCAAAGCAAGGGATTAGACCCACCCCGAAACGTCAACCGCAGCGTGACCCAGCGCCAGAGGACGACAAGCGCAATAAATAAGCAGCTTACAATCAAGGCGTCGATGTCGATCAGGGCCTGCGGCACAATCGAGTATCCCAGAATCAGGAAGAAGAATGTCCGGACCACGAAACCTCCCTCGGCCGTCAGGTTTTTGAGTTGCTCCAGTTCTTTCTCGAACAGGTCGTTTTTCAGAACCAGATTTAGCCGTCCCCGAACAAACAACTCGGTATTGTTTAGAAATAACCCAAAAATCAGGATAAGCAATAGGGAAGATAAATGATTGAGTTCGGCGATGGCGTAGACCAGAAACAAGACCGAAATGATGGGCAGGAACTTGATTCGGTGATTAATACGGCCAATCAGGTAGAGGAGTAAAAAGCAGCAGATCAGCGACAGCAGGGCCATTGTCAGGGTGTCGCGTGTGAACGTCCAGATAGCTTCCCAAACCGAGTAGCGACTGAGCAACAGAAAGTTATAGGCCATTACGCCCAGAATTCCGGCAAAAGCCGACTCATAGACCATAAACTCGCGCTGACCAATCGATAGACTGGCAATACCGGGAATAACCACCGCGCTGCTGATAATGGAAAAGGGCAGGGCTGCCACCAGGCAATGGTAAAAGGAATCGTTCAGCAACAGATACAGCGTGCCGGCCATAAGTAACGTAGCGCCTATAATTGACAGCAACGAAGCGAGTAATGTCCGGCGCAACAGGTTGAGTTTTTCAGTATACAGTTCCAGATCGAGCCCATTTTCGAGAACGATCAGAATCAGGCCGAGCGTTCCGAGGGTTGGTAGAATGGTGTTGACATAGGGAACCTGAACCCCAAAATAATCGGTAGCCTGTCGCGTAAGCATTCCCAGCAGCAACAGCAGCAGGACCGACGGCATATTGAAACGGCTGCTGAATAAGTCGAACGCGTATGAAATCAGCACCGACAAACTCAGCACAATAATCAGTATCGAGGAATCCATGGCGGAAATTAATCAAAAGTCAATCGGTCCAGGTGGTCATTCGTATCAGCTATGCCTGAACCTGCGTTTACCATAACCCGCCTTTAGACCAACTCCGTCGCAATTTTGGCCGACAGCAGGCAGAGTGGAATACCCCCGCCTGGATGGACACTGCCACCAACGAAATACAAGTTATCGAACTCGCGGGAAAAGTTAGGGTGGCGCAGGAAAGCCGCAAACCGGTTGTTTGAACTGTTGCCATACAACGCCCCCTGACTCGACGACGTCCGGGCCTCAATGCTGCGAGGGTCCAGCACAGATTCCGTTTCAATGAGGGCTCCCACATCAACCCCCAGCACATGACTGAGCTTGCGGATCACATTCTGCCGGGCACGGGCAATGATAGCTTCCCAGTCCTGGCCCGTGTTGTTTGGTGCATTCAAGAGAATAAACCAGTTCTCGTAGCCGGGCGGTGCATCATCGGGGTTGTGTTTGGAGGTAATATTGAGGTAAATCGTCGGGTCATCAGATAGTTGCCCTTTTCCAAACAATTGCTCAAACTCGGCCCGGTAGTCATTGCTGAAGAAAATAGAGTGCAGATCCAGTTCGGCAAATTGGCGTCGGATACCCCAGTAGAAAATTAAGCCCGAACTGGACTTGGGCTGGCGCAACGTTCGCTCCGGCTGGCGGGCTTGAGGTAACAGTTTTCGAAACGTACTGACCACGTCCATGTTAGAAACGACCAGGTCAACAGGATGGGTAATGGGTGACGAGCGATGTGGCAAGTCAGTCTCCGTTTTATCCGCTACCTGTTGCTCCTCGCTCACCACACCAACTACGGTATGACGGCCCGAACGCTTTTTTCCAATCTTGATCTCCATTACGCGGGCGTTGTAATGAAACCGAACACCCAGCTCTTCGGCCAGCCGAACCAGACTGTTGGTGATGCTGATCATGCCATCTTTTGGAAAGAAGGCGCCGATGT
>JAQBNX010000675.1 GCA_028288385.1 Spirosoma sp. | reverse complement strand
AAAGTATAGTATCACCCTGGCTTCTAACCTGAACACCATGAAACCGGTCTCCAAAAGTATTTTGATTACCGGGGCCTCAACGGGCATTGGTTATGGAGCAGCAAAGCATTTTGTCCAGCAAGGCTATGAGGTGTTTGGCAGTGTGCGAACACGCGCCGATGCCGACAGGCTACAGGCCGAACTGAGTTCAAATTTTGAACCTCTTCTCTTCGACGTAACCAATGCCGACGCCATAAACGCTGCTGCCAAGTCACTAACCAACCGGCTGGCGGGAACGGGTTTAGGTGGACTAATCAATAATGCTGGTATTGCCATCGGTGGACCCCTGCAACACCAGCCAATGGAAACCATTGCCCAGCATTTCGAGGTAAACGTACTGGGCCTGCTGCGGGTGACGCAGACCTTTCTGCCCTTGCTGGGAGCCAGAGAAAATCACCCCGTTCGGCCGGGTCGGATTCAAAATATTAGTTCAGTTAATGGTCAGGTAGCTATTCCGTTCATGGGTGCCTATGTTGGTTCCAAACACGCCGTTGAAGGATTGTCGCATGTCCTACGCCGGGAGTTGGTGCAGTACGGAATCGATGTAGTGATTGTTGGACCGGGAGCCGTAAAAACGCCAATATGGGGCAAGGGAACGGCCATTGATCGCTACGTGCATACAGCCTATTATCCCGCTATGCAGGCATTTCTAAAGCAGGTGCAGGCAGCTGAGAGCCGGGGTTTTTCAATTGATTACATCGGCAAACGGATTGTAGAAATTCACGAGACCCCCCGCCCCAGTGTCCGCTACGCCATTGTACCCAACAAACTAACCGGCTGGACACTTCCCCGGCTGTTGCCCGCCCGAACGTTGGATTGGCTTATTGGCCGTATCAGTGGCTTAACCCAGAAGAAAGATGATTAAACCCGCTTTTCAAACAGATCAGGCCCTGCTTGCCGATATAGAACTGGCTAACCAAACGCCTGATAAATTACACATCTGGTGGCTCGGTCAAAGTGGATATTTGCTGCACTACAACGGCCGGCACCTGCTGTTCGACCCGTACCTGTCCGATTCACTGTCCCGAAAATATGCCAACACCGACAAACCTCACGTGCGTATCTCGGAGCAGGTAATCGACCCGGCTTTGCTCACCATGATCGACGTAGTGACTTCCAGCCATAACCATACCGACCACCTCGACGCTGATACGCTGTTACCACTGATGGCTGCCAATCCAGCCGTGCAGTTGATTATTCCCGAAGCGAACCGCTCATTCGTGTACCAGCGGCTTGGCCTTGGCCCGGTTTGGGAAGGCCTGACCCAACCGGTGGGCCTAACGGCCGGGCAAACGATTACGGTAGGCGAGTTCATCATTCATGGCGTACCGGCTGCGCACAACGAACGCGAGCGCGATGATCGGGGTTTCGATTTATTCATGGGATACGTAGTAGAAGCGGGGCCATATACCATCTACCACTCGGGCGATACGTTGTGGTTTGACGGCCTGGTAGACGTGCTGCTACCGTTCAGGGTGGATGTAGCCTTGCTACCCATCAATGGTAATAAACCCGAACGGCGCGTGGCGGGTAACCTAGATCCTGACGAAGCGGCCCGGCTTGGCCGCGATATAGGGGCCAAACTCGTGATTCCACACCACTATGACCTGTTTGCCTTTAACACGGCCGATCCCACCGATTTTATACATGCCTGCAACCACTACAATACACCCTATCGCGTATTGCAGTTGGGGGAAGGCGTTGCGGTATGAGAGTAGTATGTGCCCTGCCTCATCTTTTTTACTCTGCCCGAAACCTCTTCCCGTTATGCGACTTTCTTATCTGTTGCTCTTTATTTGCCCCCTGCTGGCTGTGGCCCAGTCGCCCAAACCTAATTTTAACATTCAGGTGGTCGATAATCAGATTAGCATTGGCTACGGCCTAGCCATTGGTGATGTGGATGGCGACCGCCTGTCAGACATTCTCCTGGCAGACCAGAAGCAGTTTGTGTGGTACCGGAACCCGGGTACTAAAACAGGCACCTGGAAACGCTACGTTATGGCCGAGAATTTGACCCCACAGGATAACGTCTGCATTGCGGCCCGTGACCTGGATGGCGATGGACGGGTAGAAGTAGCCGTGGGGGCGGGCTGGAGTCCTGCCGAAACTACCGACAGCACCAAGTCTGGAGCCGTGTTCTACCTCGTTCGGCCCAAGGACCCAACCCAGCATTGGGAACCAGTGCGCCTGCCTCATGAGGTAACAACACACCGCATGCGCTGGGCCAAAACCGGCGCTACGTATCAGTTGGTTGTTGTACCGCTCCATGGCTTGGGTAACCAAAAAGGCGAAGGGCGGGGTGTGCGTGTGTGGGGCTACGAGTTCCCGAAAAATCCGCGCGGTCCATGGAAGCGCCATCTGGTTGATTCAACACTGCACCTGACGCATAACTTTGAACTCTGGGAAGACGGCCCCCGCACGGGCGTTATTATTGCCAGTAAAGAAGGGGGTAAAATTCTGGAGTGGCAATCGGGACAATGGCGCTATATGCCCGACGAAGCCGCTCGTAACGCCCTGGGTCTGCTAACTAATAATACAGATGGAATTGGCGAAATCCGGCGGTATGATAAAGGAGCCGGCATTGCGACCATTCAGCCCATGCATGGTAACCTGTTGCAAACCGAAACGGGCTATTATTCGCTCGTGCGTCCTCGTGCCGACGTATCCGATAAAGAAGTCAATATCTTAACCGATGGTCTCAGCCAGGGACATGCGCTCGTATGTGGCGATTTTATGGGCATGGGCCACGACCAGATTGTAGCTGGGTGGCGTAATCCGGATAAGAACGGAAAAGTAGGTTTGAGGCTATACGTACCGCAGGAGAGTGATAAAATGGCGGGTTATCCATTGGACGACAGCGTCAGGATGGCTTGCGAGGACTTACAGGCTACCGATCTTGACGGCGATGGTGATCTTGATTTGATTGCGTCCGGGCGGGCAACGCTGAACGTATTAATTTACTGGAATCAGCGAAAGCCATAATCACTCAGGGTTCCCATTACCCTTCGCGCGTCCAGATTATAAAATCTGTTACTGGTACTTCTGTCAGCATCGGTCGAATCAGTTGCACTACCTGCCCCCGATGGTAGGCCGCATGATGACTCATATGGGTCATGATGTCAATCAGCGTGCTTTGGTACGGTTGCTGTTCCGAATTGGCGTAATCAATGGGTCGAATGAGATCTGATTCGGCAAGTCCACTCACATAACTCACGAACCGGCGGTGCTGGCGCTCGGCAGTTTCATTCATCCAGGCCACTGGCACACTGTCCCAGATAGCAACAAACGTCGGTTCGCGAAGTGCCCGCCCGAGCCAAACGTGCTGTGCCGACAATATATGCCCCATTACTGCAACGGCTCTGGGTGGTGGATTATCCAGTGTTTCCAAAGCGCCAATAACGCGCTGGTTGGCCCAGAGTTCGTAGTTAAGCAGATGGATTAAGAAATTTTTCATTGAGTACTTCGTCTTGGCGCCTACTACTTAATCAGGCGCCAGGGCGAAGTACTCAACTGACTGTTTGGTGTATTGTTTTCGCTCTAAGGCTCCTGATTAAATTGTTCTGGTTCATCAGGCAATCGGTTCCGGTTCATTTGTAAGCCTACAAACCCATCTTCGGTCAGGTAAGGCTGTGCATCCCGCAGCCGCATTTTGCTCTTGTGTTTTTTAGACCGTTTGGTCAATACTGATTCGTGGTAAAAGGGCTTGGTTAGCCAGGTAAGCAGGCTGGAAGCGAAGATCAGGCCAAGCAGACCGTATATCATTTTTGTCTCCTCGTTCATGGCGGTATTGCTGTTTTTGTTCATCCGTGTTAATAACAAAAACGAACAGACCCCTCAAGGAGTATTTCCCTGATGTTTTGCAGTGAGGATACGGGCTTGTCAACCTAATTGAGCGCTTACTTTAGCTCAATACAATGCTGTTAAACAGCACATAAAGGGATGCACGCGTTGTTGCGAATTGTGCCCAAACGATGGGCTGATATGCAAAACTCAGTCAGCGAGTTATTGAAGACCTCGTTTAATGGCCTGGTATAAAACTTCTGCTACGTCGGTTCGCGTGTTCAGGGCACTGATTTTATTGTTGTTACGGGTGGGATATACGCGGTTGGTTAGAAAAACATAACTCAGATTAAACATAGGATCGGGATCTACCCAGGTAAAGGTGCCTGTAAATCCCGAATGGCCAAAACTGTCTTTGGTGGCAGAACGAGGGGCATTGCCGGTATACGTAAACGATGGTTTCTCGAAGCCCAGACCCCGCCGATTACCTAGTTCCGGAAACTGATACCGTGTAAACTCGGCGATGGTTTTAGCCGAAATGTACTGCTGATCGGCGTAACGGCCTTTCTGCCGGTACATCTCGAACAGCTTCATCAGGTCGTTGGCTGTGCCGAACAGCCCCGCATGCCCAGACAGGCCCCCCAGCATAGCTGCGCCTTCATCATGAACACGCCCCCAAATGAGTGTTTTCCGGAAAAGTGAATCATATTCAGTTGGAACAATGCGGTTGAGACTATAGTACCGCCTTGGGCCG
The DNA here is from genome assembly GCA_028288385.1 of Spirosoma sp. Lineage (GTDB taxonomy): Bacteria > Bacteroidota > Bacteroidia > Cytophagales > Spirosomataceae > Spirosoma. Next base: position 1,295 of record JAQBNX010000675.1, on the reverse strand, counting down.
AAGGTTAATGTGGTCGCGCCAAGAGAACGGTAGAAGGTCATTTTTAGGTACTCCTCGAATGGTGTGCCCGTCAGCCGTTTAACGATCTGCGGATAGAGGATAAACGACAGGTCTGAATACACGTACTGTTTTTTCTCATTTAATGGCGAGTCCCTGATTTGCTGATAAATGGTTTTCGGATATTTCTTAAAGAGAAATAAACTGTCTGTTATTTCAATTGGGTAACGGTTGGACCGTTCGTTTTTGAACGTCCTGGGTTTCCACGTACCGTCGGGGTTTTTAGTGTCAAGCCAGAACGGAATCCACGCTTTTAAGCGGGCCTGGTGCGTCAGCACGTCGCGCCAGATGAGATTAGCTTTATTCGATTTCTTGAAAAAGGGCAGGTAGTCCGCCATTTTGCCATCCAGATTGAACTTGCCTTCGTCTACCAGCCGCATCAAAGCAGGCGTCGACGTGCTGACCTTTGTCACAGATGCCATGTCATAGAGGTCGTCTAACTGAACGGGAGTCGGCTCAGCCCCGAGCGTTGCATCGTAGGTGTGCTTGCCGTAAGCTTTGCGGAAGATCACTTTGCCATCCTTTGCCATTTGCACCACACACCCCGGAAACGCTTTCTGCGTTAATCCAACGTTCACCAGCGAATCTACACGCTGAGTTAGGAAACGGCTGTCGATGCCCACCTCTTCGGGTATGGTATACTTAAGTCGGCCAATGGGCTGTATCATGAGCCCATCACCCAGCCGAAACCGCTGGTTCACCGTCACGGGCAGCTTCCCCGAGGCCCCTATGGCCCCGAAAATTAACTGTGCCGACAAGTCCTCGGTAAAGTCGGTCAGTTGGTAAGGCATCACAATGGCCCGTGCCTGCTCAATTGCGCGTTCATGCCGGCCCGTGTCGGCAGAAGAAGTCAGTTTATCCAGCGAATAGACATTCCCAAATACCGTAACGACGGCTTTGCCCGTCGCAACCAGATCGCCGACGAGGGCCGTCGTTTTGGCCTGCATTCCGTAGCGGGTGCCCGGCCGGATGTTGTTCAGGTGTACATCGACCAATAGCAGGTTGTAGGCCCGCAGGGAATCGAGTATCCGCGCCACGGTCGAGTCGGCCATTTTTGAGTTCAGCCGGAAGTGGTCAACCTGCGTATAGTTGCCGGCCATCTGTTGAAAAGCAGTTAGTCTATCGCTTTCGACCGCTACGGATGCAATGCGAAGTGTATCTTACCGCTTCAGCGGCAGTAAATTTCGATCGTTCGTCAGAACCGTCAGGCTGGCCTCGGTAAGTTTGCGGTTAAGAAG
>JAQBNX010000673.1 GCA_028288385.1 Spirosoma sp. | reverse complement strand
AGACCATCGAGGTCATTTGACGATTCGTTTGGGTCGGGATTAGAAAATTAACTGTTGGAGTTTTTAAAAAACGTAGCGTCGTTGCGAATCTCAACTACCCCCTTCCAATACCGTTTAGATGTATTTTCCATGCGTGGTGTTTGTGAATCAAGAATGGCTAGTAACAGAGCGTAATGAGTCAACTGCATCCGCAGAACCCAGAGTACGCTTGTCTATTCCCCAGCAGTTTAATACGGTTAATAGTGGCATTTAGAACATTCCAGGCCACCTATGTTAGCTACTTTAAGGGGCTCTTTGCTCTCCTTCCGGTGCAGTGCAACCAGCTTATCGTAGTAAGCATTGTCCTTCGTGTTGACTTCCGTTTTACGGTGGCAGTCGATACACCAGCCCATTGTTAGGGACGAGCGATGCTCCACAACTTCCATCTTCTCAATTTCACCATGACACGTAGTACACTGTACATTACCAACGTTTACATGTTGGGCGTGGTTGAAATAAGCAAAATCTGGTAAGTTATGAACCCGTACCCATTCAATAGGTCGGTTAGTCTCAATAGCCGCATAAATCTTTTGGATCTCCGGCGATTCCTTTTTTATTACGCCATGGCAGTTCATGCAAATATTTGCCGATGGAATCGTAGCGTTTTTGCCTTTATTAACCCCAGTATGGCAATAATTACAATCAATTTTATATTGACCCGCATGAAGCTTATGTGAGTATGCAATTGGCTGCTTAGGAGCGTATCCCTGCTGAATGCCAATTCCATAGGCCCCATCAATGGTGGCTTTTGTGACCACTAGCAGGAAAGCCCAAATAACTACTGAACGTAAGGTAGAATTGTTAAAGGCATTGGTCATACCCACTTTTAAGCGCTCACCAAATGAAGCAGCAGTATGAGAACCGTCCGTTGTAACTCCAACCGGCGTGACAGCTTTAGAAAGAATCGTCACGATTACTAATAACACGCCAAGCACCAGCAACATGACGATTAACAAGGCAACCAAGACAAACGTAAACAACTCGGATGGACCGGATGCTAAACCGCCACCGTTCTCAGCCGATGCGCCACCGCCCCCACGTTCCTGTGCCTTACCAGCCCCTGCTACCGTAGCTTGAGCAGGAGCGCTGGCCTGATCGATATAAGCTAAAATCCCATCAATATCAGCATCCGTCAGATTTGGGAAACTCGACATTTGGATTTTCTGAAACCGATTGAATACCTGAACGGCATAAGGATCGCCTGTAGCCACAACGGCACTGGAATTACGAATCCACTTATGCAGCCAATCCTTACCTGGTGTCCGCTGCTGAACACCTTTAAGACCTGGGCCTACAACTGTCTCCTCCGTTACTGCATGGCATTGTGCGCAGTTATTTAGGAATAAAGCTTTTCCTTTCTCAGCATCTCCCCCACCAGCAGCCGCTGGCGTTGCTGTAGCAGGTCCACCTCCACCAGCCGCTGTTGAATCCTGTGCCTTAGTCTGACCACTGTTCGCAAACAACGCCAGCGACAGTGCCACAACACCCCAAAACTTGGATAAACAACTCATTTTACGAAATTTATTAATTGGGTTGATCACCATAATTACCGTTGTATTCTCATCGGCCCACAAAAGTACGACACGATTACTGGATAGGCAAAAATCAATCTTTAGTTATTTTTAAAGCTCGATTTTATTTATAAAGGTTCTATTGAAGTGGTCAGCTCCGTTGTCATTTTGCCCTCAAAACGATTTGTTAAAAGGCTTTTGTTTACAACCTTTTTCGAAAAAAAAGCCGTTCAGCTAATTCTTTGAAAGAGTTAGCTGAACGGCAACCAGAGTAGTAAAACTGTCCATTTTATGGAGGTTCCGAGCGGATTCGAACCGCTGTAGCAGCTTTTGCAGAGCTGAGCCTAGCCACTCGGCCACGGAACCATTTCCCGCTCATACCGCATGGGTAGAATCGGGAATGCAAAGATACGCTTAAATTCGTTAGATGGGAACGTATACTATAAAAAAGTGCCCCAGACCAAACGCCTAGGGCACTATAAGTTTATTGGAAAACCACTAATTCTTAGTTACGGCCTTCCATTTGCTCTTTCAACGCAGCCAGTGCATCGAGGTCACCGAGCGTAGCACCCCGGTCAGCCTGATTGGACGTTGACGTCGGAGCCGACTTTGGTGCAGCCGCTTTAGGCGCTTTCACTTCCTTGGCAGGCTCGTTCTTTTCGCCCCAGGTCTTACTGTGCGAAAGCATGATGCGCTTCTCATCTTTCGAAAACTCCGTCACTTTGAAGTCTAGATTTTCGCCTACTTCCGCGAACGTACCGTCTTCTTTAGTCAGATTTTTAAGCGACGAGAATCCTTCGATACCGTATGGAAGCTCAAGCGTTGCCATCTTGTCATTCTTGTTCAGGATGGTGCACCGGTGAACTGTGCCAACGGCGAAAACTGTTTCGAACGTATCCCATGGATTCTCTTCGAGTTGCTTGTGACCGAGGGCCAGACGGCGATTGTCGACATCCAGTTCCAGCACCAGTACTTCGAGTTCTTCACCAACTTTAATGAAATCGGATGGGTGTTTCACCTTTTTTGTCCATGACAGATCCGATACGTGCACTAAACCATCAATGCCTTCTTCCAATTCCAGGAATAAGCCAAAGTTAGTTAGGTTACGCACCGTGCCCTTGTGATGAGTACCGATGGCGTATTTCTCACGAAGTTCGGGACGGGTCCAGGGGTCTTCAGTCAATTGCTTGATACCCAGCGACATCTTCCGGTCATTGCGATCAAGTGTCAGCACTTGTGCCTCTACTTCATCACCAACCTTTAGGAATTCCTGTGGATTACGCAGGTGCTGAGACCATGACATTTCCGACACGTGGATCAAACCTTCAACACCGGGCATGATTTCGAGGAATGCACCGTAATCTGCTACGTTTACGATTTTACCCTTGATTTTAGAACCGATCTGAATATCCTCCGACAGTGCATCCCATGGATGCGCCTGCAGCTGTTTCATGCCGAGAGAGATACGCTTTTTATCCTCATCGAAATCCAGCACAACCACATTAACTTTCTGGTCGAGGCTGAGGACTTCGGATGGGTGGCTAATCCGACCCCACGAAATGTCTGTGATGTGTAGTAGACCATCGACACCACCGAGGTCTATAAACACCCCAAAATTGGTCATGTTCTTGATAACGCCTTCCAGTACCTGACCTTTTTCAAGGTTATTCAGGATTTGAGCGCGTTGTGCTTCAAGGTCTTTCTCAATCAGGACTTTATGCGAAACAACTACGTTGTCGTTGGCATAATTGATCTTGACGACCTTTACTTCCATCTTTTTGCCCACAAAAATGTCGAAATCGCGGATTGGCTTTACGTCAATCTGTGATCCTGGCAAAAATGCTTCGATGCTAAAAATATCTACAATCAGACCACCTTTTGTCCGGCGCTTAACAAAGCCGTCAATCACGAGGTCCTCGTCCAGAGCACGCTGAATTTTCTGCCACGCTGTGATAACTTTTGCTTTCTTGCGCGACAGCACCAACTGGCCATTGGGGTCTTCCTGATTTTCTACGTACACTTCAATCTCATCGCCCATCTTCAATTCCGGCATATCACGGAACTCGGAAGCGGGTACCAGTCCATCCGATTTGAAGCCGATGTTGAGCAGAACCTCCCGGTCCGTGATACCAACGACGGTTCCCATTACTACTTCTTTCTCTTTGACTACCGCAAGCGTATTGTCGTAGAGTTCCAACATTCGGTTGTGTTCATCAGCCGAATAACCAGTACCAAATCCTTTGTTGTCTGCCCGGTCCCAATCAAATGCCGGTAATTCGCGTTTCTGCGTTTTGCTCATAAATTTTGATTTCTTAACCCACTCACTACATCAGTCCGTGGGTCAATGACGGCCTGACTTTTAAATTGATAAAATATTGTTATGAAAAAAGGACTGCAAAGATAGTAATAGCTTCTGAAAATTGTTAAAATAAGACTAAAAGTCTTGATTAAAAGGCATAAACATCAAAGGGCGGGAGTCAGGATGAAGTTTTAATCATCCTGACTCCCGCCCTTTGCTGTTTATGCTATATTTATTGAAATGCTTTTTCTTTCCTGGTTAAGAAGGGCATCCAGCTTTCTTCAATCGATCCGGAAAACTCACGCAGAAATACCAGGAAAGTTGGTTTGAATGGTTTCTGACGCAATTTTAGATTGGCTTCATCGGGTGTATAATCGCCTTTGCGGGAGTTACATCGCTTACAGGCAGTGGCCAGATTGTCCCAACTGGTTTTACCCCCGCGCGATTTTGGCAAAACGTGATCGAGTGTTAGGTCTTCGGTTGTGCCGCAATACTGACAATGGTGACCGTCGCGTTTGAAAATGTTCTGCCGGGTAAGCATAACGCCTTTATAAGGCAGACTAACGTAGCGGTGAAGGCGAATGACCGATGGCATTGGGAACTCAGCGGAAACGGTTCTAAGCATGAACTGTTCTGATTCGGCAACGAGTTCGGCTTTATTCAAGTAAACCAGCAAAAATGCTTTGGGAACGGAGCAGATGCTGAGTGCGCTGTAATCTTGATTTAAGACTAATACTTTCCTGCCCATATCGCGTTTAGTGCCTCTGTACTGTAGCAAGTTACAGAGTTACCCACAAAACGGCAAGCAACGTTTTAAAGTTTAATACCGCTCACGCTGCATGTCGCGCTCTACTTCTCGCTCTTTGATACTGTCGCGTTTATCGTAGAGTTTTTTACCTTTCGCCAGGGCAATCTCCACTTTAGCAAAACCACGCTCGTTCGTGAACATCCGCAGTGGCACGATTGTCAGTCCCTGGTCCTTTAGTTTTTCGCTGATTCGTTTGATCTCACGCTTGGTTAGCAACAGTTTCCGGTCACGAAGAGGCTCGTGGTTGTAGTGCGTTCCTTCGTTATAAAGCGAAATATTCATCTGACGAATATACAGTTCATCGTTCAGAATAAGGCAGTATGCGTCCTGAAGGTTTACCTTTCCTTGCCGGGCCGACTTTATCTCTGTACCAGTAAGGACAATACCGGCAGTGAATTTTTCCAGAAATGAATACTCGAACGAAGCACGCCGGTTTCGAACATCCACGTGTTTAACAATAGAAGCAGAGGCCATACAATTAGGGCAAACTGATAAAAAAGAGTCGCGTATGATTAAAAGAACACCAGAACACGAATACTGGTTTGGGCCGGTAAAAAAACAGACCGGAGAACGAGGCTAATCCCGTCTCCAGTCTGTTCAACTTAGCCTCGCTTAGATTAAAATCTATTTCTTTTTAGTTTGCTTCGGCTGGTACTCTTTGTTCAATCCGTCTAAAACGGCCTTCGTTTGATCGGCCGCCGGATTAGCGAACAGGATTCCTCCGCCTTTTGTATAACCTAAAACAAACTCGTATTTATTCTGAGCATTGATTTTTTTAAGGTAATCGTAAATCTGGTCGTACAATTGTTTGTTTTTAGCCTGCTCTTCGGCTGCTAAATTCTGAGCGGCCCGTTCGCGATAAGCCATGATGTCCTGCTGTTCTTTCTGAAGTGAGGCTTCTGTGGCACGGCCTTGTTCCTGGGTCATTGTAGCAGCCCGCTGTTGAAAAAAAGCCACTTTGTTTTGCAGGTTTCGTCCCTTGGTTGCCAGCTCATTCTCAAGCTGAAAACGCTTGCTTTCGAGCACCTTCTGCGTGTCTTTGAAGAAGTCGTACCTCGTTAGTAACGAATCGACATTGACATAGACAATAGCTCTGCCTTTGGCTTCGGCAGGTTTAGCCGAGACAGTTTCTACGGCGGGTTGGCGATCTTTAAAATGCAGGTAGTACAGAACGGCTACGGCAATTGTCAGGATAATGTTTAAAATCAAGGAGGCATTCTTCACAGGAAACAGATTGATTAGTGACAAGTTTATCCGACAAAGGTACAGGATTTAAGGATTAGGCCTTACCAGCCGACCGCTGATTTACCAACGTCTGCCTGACGAAGTAGCCCGAGACTCCGGCTAAACCGCCAACTAATCCGCCTAAAATAGTTGTAACTATGATTAACACAGCCGACGCATCGGCCTTAAACAGCAGTTGGCTCATCCGTCCCGTGAATATTCCATCCGAACGTATATGAATCAGCAGAGCGTAGATCAGCCACACCAGCGCTACGCCTGCGAAACCATACCAGAAGGCGCGCCCTGCCGCTGAACTTCGCCAGCAGCAAACAGCAAAGGCAACAAGGGCCAAACTCCACCACGGTAGCACCAATTGAGCGAGCACACTACCTAAAGCAATTAGCAAAATTTGAATCATAGTTGGGTCTATTTTAAGATTAAGGTCTGTTTGATACGTGGGCTTTTATCCTGCGCCGATTGCAGGTAAACCAGCTTGTGAAGTTTTCCCATACGCCAGGTTTCAATCATATCCTGGTAGTGGGGACTGCCGGGATTTCCTGATTGACCACCCGGGTACACGCCATATGCCTGCGGTGTAGGTCCAAGTTCTACCACCATTCGCCACGAAGGCCCAGTTCGCTCGGTGGTAGCATTGACGATTCCGGCTCCTCCGCCCATCTGTACATTCAGTATGCTGAATGCATCGAGACCCGGCACCAAATGACGAATAGCGGTTGCTTTGTGCGGTCCCCATGCCCAGGCCTTGCCCAGCGAGCCATGCTTTTTGGTCAACGTATCGCAGGCCGACATAAAACTGTTAGTAAGCACATCGGTCATGGTTTCGCGGGCAGGAGTATTCACGTTGTCGAACCAATGCGACTGGGGCTCCCGCTCAATAAGCCGCCTGGTCCGGTCAAAACTGGGTAGTTTTGTCAATAGCGTGTCAACCCGGTCAAACTCATCTTTCCAGATGGCGTCGCTGAGTTGATTGTTCCATTCGGCAAAAATTGTGGCACCAATTGCACTGGTATCATTCTGATAAGGCCATGATTTCAAAACCCTTAACGCAGTGGCGTATTTGCCAGTTAAGCGTGATCCATCAAGAGCCGTCAACAATTCAGGTAAAACGCTGGCAGCTCTCAGGTTGTACAGGTCATTTTGTAACTGACGCATACTATCGGTCGTTACGTGCTGCATGGCCGTCAGTCGTTGATTAATGCGCATACCGCGCTCGGCTGGTGCAAACTGCCAGTTTATATAGTAGGGGTATGTTGGGTCAGTAGAGAATTGATTCGCTGAGCTGACGAATCCTCTGGGCGGGTTTTTAACGCGCGGATTCTGAGCGGGCGGGATCCAACCTTGCCAATCGTGTGCCGGATTGG
>JAQBNX010000656.1 GCA_028288385.1 Spirosoma sp. | reverse complement strand
TAGCCATGGGTAATACGACGGCCAGAAACAAGCTGCTAGCCGAAGCCCGCAAAACTAACCCGAAGTTTGCCCTTTAAGCAGGTCGTTTTAACAATTAACCCCATGTTTGCCCGGATCTGGCTGGCTATACCGCTGCTCCTCAGCTACCTGCTCATTGCCGGGACGGGTTATATTAATGCGCCCGATGAGCCGCGTTATGCCGTCGCCCAATCGCACGCGCACCAGGTACACCACCATCTGGACCGCTACTCGGACTTCAATGCAATGGATCTGGGCCTCGACGAACGGTCGGACCTGACGGTTAGTCCGAACAACAACGATAGCGTACCCGATAGTCGGCCACTGCTGAAAATAACCGGGATTGATGCGCACTGCCTGCCCGGTGACGCTTGCTTTTCCTTCCTGCCCACCTACCCAACCAACAGGCCCGTAGGTGGTTATCTGGCGGTGGCCCTGACTGCCGTGTGGTGCCCCATAGACGCCCCTCCCTGGTAACGTACTCCAGTAGATAACATTTTCTCGTACACCGGCGTCTGCAGGTCTGTTTTATTAAAATAGTAAAATAGGCAATCGTGAACACCCGGCGCTACCTAGGCTTACCCCTTATTTTCTGACCATTTATTTCGGGGCAGCGGTTGCTGCTGTACTGCGCGTCTGTGTATACCGGAATTGCTGTCATCAACTTCCCGCCATCATGAAACACTGTTTCCTTTTCCTGCTACTCCTCATCAGTACCCCTACCTATGCCCACCTGGGCAAGTTGGTTGGTACGGTCTATGACCAGGCTACCAACCTCCCCTTAAGCGGGGTGAATGTGCGGTTGAGCGATATGGGCAAAGCAACCCTAACCGACGAATCAGGACGCTATCGCTTTGAGGGACTAACGCCAGCGTCGTATACCCTTGAGCTATCACACGTTGGTTTTGGGGCGCAAATTGTCACTGTACTGGTGCAGGACGATCAGACGACGGTTATAGAAACGATACTTAGCACTGCGCCGGTTCAACTGAGCGAAGTACTGGTATCGTCACTACGGGCCCACGACCAGCAGTTAATCAGTAGTCTGGACATTAAACTGCGGCCGATTGTCAATTCACAGGAAATTTTGCGGATGGTGCCGGGCCTGTTCATCGGTCAACATGCGGGCGGGGGTAAGGCCGAGCAGATTTTTCTGCGGGGCTTTGACCTTGACCACGGCACGGATATTCGCCTGAGTATCGACGGCATGCCGGTCAACATGGTATCGCACGCGCACGGACAGGGCTATGCCGACATGCATTTTGTAATCCCTGAGCTGGTTGAAGGCGTTGACTTCAAAAAGGGGCCGTACAACGCAGAAAAGGGTAATCTGGCAACGGCGGGCTGGGCCGACTTTAGAACCAGAACGGCCCTGGATCGCTCTTTTGTGAAGCTCGAAGTGGGGCAGTTCGATACCTACCGGGCCGTAGCCGGATTAGACCTGCTTAGCATGGCCCGGCGTTCCGGTAAGGGTGATAGGGCATCGGGGCGGGCTACCAATCAGTCGGCATACATTGCCTCCGAGTATTCCTACTCGAACTCATACTTCGACAACCCGCAGCATTTCAACCGGTTGAACGTACTGGGCAAGTATCATGGCCATGTAGGCGACAACACGAACCTGACCATAACGGGTTCAACGTTCTACAGCCAATGGAACGCGTCCGGCCAGGTTCCCGACCGGGCGGTTGAATCGGGCTTAATTGGCTTTAATGGCTCTATTGACCCGAACGAGGGTGGCCAAACCAGTCGAACGAATGCCAATGTGCAACTGATAACCCTAACGCCCAGGAACCACGTCATCAAAAACCAGTTGTTTTATAGCAATTACAACTTTGAGCTGTATTCCAACTTCACATTTTTCAAAGAAGACACGGTGAACGGTGATCAGATCCGGCAGAAAGAACGACGGAATCTGTTTGGCTATAACGGTAGCTACTCCACCCAAACCAGCGTGGGCCGGAGCAACTGGACGACCACCGTGGGCATTCAATACCGGCAGGATCTAACCGAAGGAACTGAACTGTCGCACACAAAAAACCAGACGAAGACGCTGGAACGAAAGAACTTTGGCAACATTAATGAACTTAACGCGGGTGCCTACGCTGACGAACTGGTGCAGGTGACCGACCGGTTTACGATCAATGCGGGTGTACGGGTCGATTATTTTCGGAGCCAGTATATCGACCGACTCTTGGCAGTGCCCCAAACCGCCCAAGCCACTCAGGCTATCCTATCACCAAAATTCAATTTGTACTACACCCTTAATTCCCGGCTGCAGCTATACCTCAACACAGGAAAAGGCTTTCACTCGAACGATGCCAGGGTAGTTGTCCCCAGGAACGGAAAGGAAATTCTACCGGCGGCCTATGGCTCTGATTTGGGTGTTATTGCCAAGCCATTCCCAACCTTATTCATCAACGTTGCGGCCTGGTATATGTGGGTAGCCCAGGAATTTGTTTTCGTGGGTGACGAGAACATACTGGAACTTAGCGGACGGTCCCGGCGGGCTGGGGTCGATGTATCCATACGCTATCAGCTTACCAAGACGCTCTACGCCGATCTGGACCTGAATACCGCAGACCCGCGCTCCATTGGCGTGGAAAATGGTCCATCCGGCCGGGACCAAAATTATTTGCCGCTGGCACCCCGGTTCACTTCGGTTGGTGGCTTATCACTAAAAACCCCCTCGGGGTTCAGTGGCTCACTTCGGTATCGCTACATGGCCGGCCGGCCGGCCAATGTAGACAATTCGATTGTGGCGAAGAGCTATTTTGTGAACGACCTGCAGGCCAGCTACACCAAACAAAACTACACCCTCGGCCTGTCGGTACAGAATCTGTTCAATGTGCGCTGGAAGGAAACCCAGTTTGCTACCGAAAGCCGGCTGAGGGGTGAACCACACCCCGTGACAGACATCTGTTTCACGCCCGGCACGCCGTTCTTTGCCCGGTTGAGCCTGACTTATTACTGGTGACCTAAACGGTAGCTTATGGAAGAGGGGAGCTATTTCTTACCGCTTATCCTCTTTTTATAGCCATGGACGAAAGAGGATTCCTGACACGGCTCAACAGCAAGCTGGATTCAACGATATAGCCATTAGAAAGCAACCCATCACTTATTCTGCAGGGTGTCGTTTACAGGGATACACAAGCTAAAACACCAGTAGTGCTGTTATTGCTAAATTTAAGGTAATGATATAGCAGCTTACCCTAATTTCAATGAAAATAAAAATAAGCGAACCAGAAGTCAATGCTGTCCTAGACTACATTATTATGCCAAAGAAATAGTGTCAAAACAGGGCCCTTTACTTCGTCAACTTTTACTGACTATCAATCTGATTTAGTAAAAGACGTAAAGGATGAGTTATTCCTGAAAAAACTAGGCGACATGACAAGTTATGAATTTCAGGAATACGCACTATAAATAGGACTGATCAAATAGGCCGGTTAGTGAACATTGTTATATCATCACTAATTAAAAACTAGCCATCTAATTAGCGTGATCAATAAACAAATCTAACAAATGCAATGTAGTGCTGCTCTACGGATTGA
>JAQBNX010000650.1 GCA_028288385.1 Spirosoma sp. | reverse complement strand
TTCCTATAAAAGCATTTCGAGAGCCTGATGTGTTGGAAAAGCCAGCGCCACGACCCATAAACGTATTGTTATCACCTGTGGTGTTACGCTGGCCCGCAATAGTACCCATAAAGGTATTATCTCTACCCGTCGTATTTTCCCAACCGGCTTGTACGCCAACGAAGACATTGCCGGAACCTGTTGTGTTGTCCTTCCCTGCCTGATGGCCCACGAAGACATTAATATCTCCGTCTATGTTAGAGTACCCCGCTCTGAACCCTACAAAAGTATTCGCATCGTTTGTCACGGTAGTATTTCTGGTATTACCTGCCTCAATGCCGATAATCGTATTACCATTACCTGGCGTGGACGAGTTAGGCGATGTGGCCACGTAGTTGTTCTGAGCTACCGAAGCGAATGCAGGCAACACCAGCAGTAGGGCGATGCCCCGGCGGAGAATGGAAATTGTTTTCATCAGATGTGGAAAGTTTAAAAGGTGTGGATAGAAGAAAGTAAACGCGGGTGAAGCAGACAGGCTAATGGGCAAATTCGACCCGACTTGTCATCGTCTTTATCGGCTACGATATCTTTGAGTAGCAGCACATAGGTAATGTATGGGTCTACCCCTGCTTAGTCGGTAGGCTCACGCTTGTTAGTCGTTTATGTTGCCATAAGAACATAAGTTTAAGGGTGTTTTTGCGTAACTGAAAAATCAGACTATTCCGGCCAGGATTCTAAGGTAGTAGGTGAAATCGCCAAATATTCAGCCATTTAGTAGAATGTCCCAAAAGTGATAGGAATAGTCTCGTAATTGATAGGATTCGACTTTAAATCAGTATTTTCTACTACTTATTGGTTATGCTCTATCAAGTCCATTAGCAGCAATTGATAAAATATTATCCTACCTTTTTGACCAAATACTCCTACGTCTGGTGAAATATTGGAGTCGATCAGGAGGGTGTCCGGTTGGCCTACTAATGAAGTGCAGAACTTAACGCGCTGGGCTCACCACCTGAAAACACACCGTCGGCTGCTGTCCAAACGCACGTAATGCTTTCAGCACGATGCTAAACACGTAGCTGTGTTGACACATCAGATCTAGGCTGTTTTAGAGGTTGTCGAACTTTCAGAGGTGGTTTGGAGTACTACTCAGGTGTTATAACCTCAATGTATTTCCAACCTGGTATTCATGACTGTTGACGTCCTGGCCATTGCGGCCCATCCCGATGATATTGAAATGACCTGCGCCGGCACCGTTTTGTCGCTGGTTGCGCAGGGCAAAACCGTGGCCGGTGTCGATCTGACACGGGGTGAACTGGGTACGCGTGGTACGCCCGAAATCAGGTTGAAAGAGTCGGCTGAGGGGGCCAGGCTTATGCAATTGGCCGCCCGGGAAAATATGGGTTTCCGCGACGCATTTTTTCGCAATGACGAAGAACACCAACTTGCCCTGATCCCGATGATACGTTACTATCGGCCCGAGATTGTGCTGACCAATGCGCCCGACGACCGTCACCCCGATCATGGTCGGGCGGCTGAATTAGTAGTACAGGCCTGCTTTTATGCGGGTTTGCGCCAAATTAAAACGACAGATAAGCATGGCCAGCCACAGGAAGCGCACCGTCCTAAATTTGTGTACCATTTTATTCAGGATCGCTCCCTAACACCTGACTTTGTTGTTGATATATCACCTTACTGGGATGGTAAAATTGCCGCTATCCGGGCGTATGAAAGCCAGTTTTTTAATCCAGATAGTCCTGAACCACAGAGTTACATTTCGGGAGAGCCATTCATGAAGTTTCTGGAAGCACGCACCCGTGAACATGGGCATATGATTGGCGTGGAGTTTGGTGAGGGATTTATCAGTAAACGAATGCTGGGTGTGGCCGACCTGTTTAACCTGGTGTAGTCGTAACTCTTATTATTACCCGCTACTAATAAAGTCAATACCTATTACCGGGTAAATTATACTACAATATAGTGCTAATAACTGCACAAATAATTACCCATTGGTTTATAAGCACATTTTATCTTTGTGTTAAAAGACTGATAACCAAAGCTTTATATTTTTTAATACTGTTCGGCACGATTTTAAACTTCTAGTTCTATAGATTAAGTAATTTATAGTGTGCTTCCAGTGCACATTAAATCTAAACAAGTCAATAGTGGGAGACTTCATGTCCTGCTTACTAACAAGCAATTTAAAAACAATACAAAATGAATCAGGAAACTACGTACACCGATCCGTCTATAGGACGTGGTTTGGCCTTAACAAAACGCATCTCGTGGAGTGCAGTGTTTGCGGGGGTTTTAGTAGCTATTGTTACGCAGATGTTACTGACCTTGCTGGGACTTGGCATTGGTTTTGGCGCACTCGACACAGTGGAGGAGCAAAATCCAACGGCCGGACTAGGCATTGGTACGGCTATCTGGTATATGGTAAGTAGTCTGGTGTCTTTATTTATTGGCGGATGGGTCGCTGGTCGGTTAGCCAGCACACCGCGTTTATTTGACGGCATTATTCATGGGGTGCTGACCTGGTGTCTGGTAACGCTGTTAACGGTATACTTGCTGACGACGGCTATCGGACGGATCATTGGTGGAGCCAGTAGCTTGGTGAGTGGGATTGTCAAGACGGCCGGTTCGGGCATTGCTACTGCCGCACCGGGCCTGGGTGATCAGGTTCAACAGCAACTAAAGAAAAACGGAGTTGATATTGACCTAAACGATTTGAAAGGAGAAGTTAATCAACTGCTTCGCGATACGGGTAAGCCTGGTTTACGGCCTGAGGCTTTGGAACGACAGGCAGACCAAGCCGGTAACCAGGCTCAGAATGCGGCCGAACGGACGGCATCAAATCCTCAGAGAGCTGACGAAACAGCCGATGGTATTATCAACCAGTTTCTCAAACGGGGCGAAGGCGTAGCTGATCAGTTTGACCGTAATGCGGCTATCAATGTGGTGATGAAGCGGACGGGTAAAAGCCGGGCGGAAGCGGAGCAGACCGTCGACAACTGGAACAAAACTTACCAGCAGGCACGGATTAAGTTTGAACAAACAAAAAAAGAAGCTGAAATTAAGGCACGTCACGTAGCGGATGATGCGGCATCAGCAGCGTCAAAAGGAGCCATATTTGGATTCATTGGTTTATTAATTGGTGTGGCTGCCGCCGGATACGGTGCTAAACAGGGTACAGATTCCAAAGACGATTATAACCGACATGACCGCCCGGTTGGGGAAGTGCGGTAGCGTAGAGTGTCAAGAGATAATCCAGTAGTGAATAGATCAGTTTGTGGCTATCTATGTTTGATGTACAAGGAACCGGTTAATTAACCGGTTCCTTGTACATCAAACATAG
>JAQBNX010000150.1 GCA_028288385.1 Spirosoma sp. | reverse complement strand
TAACGCAAAACGGCTTCCTTTTAAGAAGGAAGCCGTTTTGCGTTAATCTCAGGCGGTTTAGTTATTACCGGCTGGCGACAGCCGATTTGTGGGAACGAATTTTTTGAATCACCCACTGACCTACTTTCTCACCTTCTACCTGACCGTTGACCAACGCTGACCGATAGTGAATGCCACCGTATAGTCGGCTAATGGATGCTTCATCAGCGGCTTCCCGAAACGATTTAAACGACCTTACGCCATGACCATATTTGTATTCGGTGGAGTCGGTGAAGGCTACGTTATCGCCCATGAGGTTGGTTAACACAGTGGCGGCCGCCGTCGAGATAACACTGTGTCCACTGGGATACTCTGGGAATGGGGGTGTTTGCAGAAAAGGCGTCCATTGGGGGTCAATGTGTTTGTTAATAACCGTTTCAGGACGAATTGTGTTGCTACGGTATTTTTCGTCCCAGCACGAAATGAAACCGTCCGTCAAGGCAAATGAGGTTAATGCATAGGCTTCTACGGTCGGCATCAGCTTCATTTTCTTTTGCCGGGCCACTGTCTGCGCAATAGCCAGCCAATGCCCCCCAGGTGTCATTTTCTTTGACGCATAGGATACGTGTCCCGCCACGTTCATGACAAAAGCGTTGTCATCCCAGAAGTAGGCAATGTCCTGCTTCGTCTTATCCAACTGTTTCCCTATCTCATAGACTTCCTGAAGTTCTTTCTGGTAGGGGCTTCCTTTAGTTAAATTATAGGGCGCGGGGCGGGGCGGCATAAACTGGTTGCAGGTATCCATGGCCCAGCAGCGAAGCTTATTCCACTGGGGTTCAGCCGCATCCAGGTAGGCAGGGGGTGTGGGGACCCACGTTCCGTCCGCATTGGTAACGGTATGTTTGAATCCCCGGGTTTGCTTGTAGTTGTCTTTAGCGGCATAGTCCAGCACATGCTTGGCAATAGCTTCTCCATAGGCCATCGAGCGATCATACACCTCATCCGGCACTCCATCTTTTTTGTACTGTTCGTAAAAAGGCTTCTCAAATACGTCGTAGAACTCGGCCGAGAACGTCAGCGCACGCGCAACAGTAAGAAAGGCACGAGTACTGGCCAAAGGAAAACAATAGTCTCTCCCCGCTTCGGGCTTTGGTCCGGCCTGAAAACGCTTGAGTTTGTTGCCCATCGACTCATAGTTTGGATCACTGGGAACAAGTGCTTCATACCCGGCCAGATTCGCGTAGGCGTAGATCCGGCTGGCAACAGGAGGTGAAAATATGTCGTGAACAACAACCTCCGTCAGCTTATTGAGGGCCGCATTGTAATAGGCTGGATTACCGGTTTTGGCGTTATATTCAGCAGGGGTGGCAGGCTTCTGACAACCAGCAAATCCGAGCACAATCAGGATCAGCAGAAAGCCATATCGAAGCAATGAGTTCATAGCAAGAAGATGCATTTAATCGGAAACTGTCTATTATATTGACAGCTAAGCTTACAAAATTAACAGAAAATATCGGACAAAACGAAGCTGCTCATTGGTTATCATCAATCCACCAGTTTAAAAAGCTGAACACTGGCTCCGTTTCGGGCAGCAACAATTAAGGGGCCCTGCGCCGTTCGCACCGGACAAATATCCCGAATCTCGCCGTTTAGCAAAAATCCGCAATCAACGCCTGATTCAGCCGTAAATATTCCTTTTCCGTTGTTACGTAACACCAATCCAGCACTGGCATCATAACGTCCCTGATACGTACTGACGCCGTAGAAGTTTCCGCCCGCCAGCACATCCAGATCTCCGTCGTGGTCAATATCGATGGGTAAAAGAGCAAATAATTTTGAAACCTGCGCCAAGAGTGGCAACGGATGCACCACAAATTTCCCCGCCTGATTCTCCAGGTAAACAGACGCGAACTTATCAACTGAAAGTTCTGCTGCTCCCTCCAATTCATTATTATTGAGCACATCCGTTATTGGTTTACCGGCAAATGACTCATAATTGGTAAATCGTTTGTTGATGACTCCGGGCATCTGCTTACCCAGCTCGTCTTTGGTAGCCAGCGGAAACCAGGTATCTTCTCCGCCTTGCTTACCCCGATTGTAAGCAATAATTTGCTCGACGCTCTGGTTTTTATCGACGTCCTTGAGCCACATCCGCAAGTGTGAATCGGGTGTTTTGCGCAGCTTGGTATTCGTACCAATGTTTGCTCCCATTAGGTCTATATCACCATCGCGGTCGAAATCGGCAGCAATAATGCGCTGATAGAACCCGCTAAGCGGAGTTTCCTCCTTTGTAATGCTTTTGACTTCGTTAAGAGTCCCCTTCGTGTTAGTAAAGATGCGGACGGGCATCCAGTCGCCCACCAGGATCAGGTCAGCGTCTTTGTCACCATCATAGTCGGCCCAGACGGCGTCCGTAACCATTCCCGCTTTACGCAAACCAGGAGCTAATTTATCGGTCTTATCAGTAAACCGGCCTTTGCCATTGTTAATCAGGAGATAGGAATTTGGGGTTTTTCCGTAACCAAATCCCACAACCCGCCCGCCAACGAACAGATCCAGGTCGCCATCATGGTCAATATCAAAGGGACGTACGCAACTCTTGTTATCATACATGGGTGGCAGAGCATCGGCTGAGCGGCTAAACGTTCCCCTGCCGTCGTTCAGGTAGAGCCGGTCAAATTGCTCAGGCATTTTGTCATAGAATTCATTGCCGCCCGAAACAACATACAGGTCCACGTCTTTATCACCATCGGCATCGAAAAACACCGCATCGACATCTTCATAGACCGAATCACTCTCAAACGCCCGCTGTACACTCGGCTTAAACTTTCCGTTTTTTTGTTGCAGTAACAAACTACCGGCCTGCCATTTGGCTCCACCAGCGTAAATATCTTCGAGTCCATCCCCATTTACGTCGCCGACGGCTAGTCGTGGCCCCTCGGTCGAAACCTCGAACGGCATCAGCGACTCGCGCACGAAATCAAAATAGCTTCGATTTTCTTGATGTCGATATGGTATTGAATCTGCCCCGGTGAGTTCGGCAAAGAGTGGTTTTTGTGCCGGAGCCGTATATCGGTAGTTGCTGGCATCCCGTGTGGCGTCGGTTTGCTTCAGTATCAGCGACTGATTCGTTTTTACATTCAGGCGAACCTCCATCCGCTGACTCGGCCAAATCACCACCAATGTGTCGACAACGCTTCGGGTTCCCAGACCAAAAAGCAGTTCGGGTGCAACGGATGACTCAAACCCTCGCGTCGGCATCAATTGCTGCACCTGCAGGGTGTCCTTATACTTTAAAATCACTTTTGCCCCAACGCCAAATGTATTGGGTACATTGCCCTTAAGCTTTACGGTCAGGTGTTTATTGGCCGGAAATTTTTCATTAGCATCGTTTCTATACAACCCCGCTGGCTGATCGATGTTATTGGTAATCAGGTCCAGATCACCATCATTATCCAAATCGGCGTAAGCCGCCCCGTTCGAAAAAGTTGGTGTCTCAAAGCCCCAATCCAAGGATTTGTCCTCATATCGAAGGGTGGACGTACCACGGTACAAGTAATTATGCACTTTACCTTCGGGCATGAGTTTGATAGCCCGCTCATCGAGCGAACTGGACGTTTCAATGGCGTACCGGAGCGAATCGTCCGATGCGAACTTTACATAATCGAGGTTGTTAGGACGGTGTACAATGCCGTTTGATATAAACAGGTCTTTGATGCCGTCGTTGTCATAGTCAGCCAGTAGGGGTGACCAGCTCCAATCGGTTGCTGCTACACCTGCCAGCACCCCAACATCCATAAATCTTTTACCAGACTGGCTGATTTGTAGGCAATTGCGGCTATACTGGTTCATATAGCCATAGGCCAGCTTGTACTCATAAATATCGAGCGGGTCTTCGCCCAGCGATGATTTTTCCACGGTTTCATCTTCTGGGTACATATCCAGCGTAACGACATCGGCAAAACCATCGTTATTGACGTCGGCCACATCGTTACCCATTGAGAAACGGCTCGTATGGGCAAAGGCCTTCTTTACACTCTCGGTGAAACTGCCATTCTGGTTATTGACGTAGTAATAATCGTCCTCGTGAAAGTCGTTGGAGATGTAAAGGTCCTCCCAGCCATCGTTATTCAGATCGGCGACTGAAATTCCCAGGCCGTAACCCATGGCCGCGCCAAATATTCCCGCCTTCTCACTCACGTTTTCAAAGCGGGCAATTTTACCAGCTGGAGCTTTACCTGTTTTTGTCAGACTCTGGTTCTCGAACAGGTAATCGCCCGACTCGTTGTTACGTAAGTTGCGGGCCGAGACGCGGTCATAGCTGCGCGATGTGTGAACAGCGTGATTGAGCAGGTAACAGTCCAGATCGCCGTCGTGGTCGTAGTCGAAAAACGCGGCCTGGGTAGAAAATCCAGTAAAGTCCAATCCATAGTCGGCCGCTTTTTCGGTGAACGTCGGTACGCCATCCTGGCCAGCGCCGTTATTGATGTATAACTCATTAGCTCCTTCCAGCCCCCTGAAGTTTCCGACCGCACATACGTAAATATCTAAGAGACCGTCCCCGTTGACATCGGCCATGGTTGTTCCTGTCTGCCAGTCCGAAAAACCCTCAACGTCCGCTTTCGCGGTTATATCCTCAAAGTTGAAATTACCCTTATTAAGATATAGCTTATTCTTACCCTGGTTGGAGACAAAGTACAAATCGGTTAGGCCATCGTTGTTTATATCGCCTGCCGATACCCCACCACCATTGTAAAAGTAGAGGTAATCAAGGATGTTTAATTTTTCGTTCGAGACGAGTTTATTGGTGAACCCAACACCCGTTTGGGTTGAATCGAGGGATTGAAATAATTTCTTTTCTGCTCTAAATGAGTTACAGCCCGTCAGCGCCAGGGCACATACGACTACGATAATAGCAATGCGTTTCATATATGGGTTAATGCATAAAGGAGACAATGCATAAGGTTCGCTGCTCACTTTTGAGTGTTTACGGTAAATACCTGTGCCTTGTCGTTGTTTTTGGCCAGTACCAGTTGTCCCTGGGCCAATCGGGCCATTCGGCGCACTTGCCCCCGGACAAAAAACCCAGATTGGGCCGGATTGACAGCCTGATAATTAATTGTCCCATCAGCCCATTTGCCCGCATTACGTAGCACAACTCCATAGCTGGCATCATATCGGCCAATCTCAGGCAGGACGTCGAGAAAGTTGCCAGTTAGCACAAGGTCCGGGTGGCCATCATGGTCATAATCAAGGAACGATACGCCACAAACGGGAGAGAACTGCACTTCGGTGGGGAGGGGCTGGTAGGTCAGTTTGCCTTTCCCATCGTTCAACAACACGGCTGATGCTCCTGTGAAAGCCTGTTTGACGGTGGCCTTCTTCAACTGCTCTTCGCTGAAGATTTCGGCAATCTTCTTGCCGGCGTAGTCGGTGAACTTCACGTACTTCTTTTTGATGCTGGGCATTTCCCGCTGCAAATCTCCTTTCAGCACCATCGGATAAAGTTCACCCGTTTCGTCGGCGCAGTTAATGATCTGCTCGGTGGTGCCATTGCCATCAAAGTCGCTGGTATAGAGTTCGGCGGGGATCGTCTGGGTTGCCCGAATGCGTGAATTGAGTCCCAGATTGCCAACAATCAAATCCAGATCGCCATCACCGTCGGCATCACCTACCGTTACACAGTTCCACCAGCCGCTGGTTTTAACGGCGACGCCCTTAGTATCAGCAATAGCGATGCCTGCGTTCTGACTCAATTTACCCATTTTGTTTTCAAAAACACGAATGGGCTCCCAATCGCCAACAACAATCAGTTCGGGGTATTGGTCGCCATTGAGGTCGGCCCAGGTAGCAGCCGTCACCATGCCTAACTGTTCAACATCGGGGAATACACGCTTGGAATAATTTTTAAAATTGCCCCGGCCATCGTTGATTAGCAGGTAGCTGGAAGGGTTTTTGCCATACTGACCGGGCACCAGGCGAGAACCAACGAATAAATCCAGATCCCCATCGCGATCAAAGTCGGCAGCCGCTACACACGAGCCACTGGCTTTCAGGTTGGGTAGGCCTGTTTTAGAACGGGTGAAGCCGCCTTTCCCATCATTCAGGTAGAGCCGATCGAGCAGTTCGTCAGCTTCTGCTTCGAATTCATTACTGCCCGACACTACGTATAAGTCTAAATCTTTATCACCGTCAGCATCGAATAAGACCGCGTCTACGGCTTCATACGTCGTATCCTGACGAATTAGGGCTGGAGTTTTTTCGACAAATTTATTCCCAGCCTGCTGAATAAACAGCCGGTGTGATTGTCCGCTGGCCCCGCCAAAAAATACGTCGTCTAAACCGTCGCCGTTTACGTCGCCCGTGGCCAGTGCGGGTCCTTGCGTGGAAAATTGCTGCTTCAGCAGGGCGTCGCGGTTATAATCGACGAATGGGCTTTCGGTATGCTTAAAATTTAACCCCGATGCCACGGTGTTATCCCGAAACAGGGCTTTATCGGGCAAGACCAACCGCTTCCAGGTTTGATTAGCATCCTGCTGGCGGAGCGTCAACAGTCTATTCGCTTTTGGCTGCAGCAGTGTCTGTTGACGGTCGTCGGGCCAGACAACCACTAAGGAATCAATGGCGGACAGTGTTCCTAACCCAAACACCATATTCAGGTCCACCGATGACTCGAAGCCCCGGTTCGGCATCTGCTGCAACATCTGCAAAGTAGGCTGGCGGTCCTGGCCGGTCTGGTACAGGTATACCCTCGCTCCGATTGCATGGCGATTTAAGCCCGTGCCGTTAAGTTTTATTTTAAGAAAGTTAGCTTTCGTTATTTCCTCCGACCGGTTTTGATAAACAGACACCGGTGCATTTACGTTGTTTACGATCAGGTCTAAGTCACCGTCGTTGTCTAAATCACCGTAGGCCGCACCATTCGAAAAGTCAGGCTCTGCTAAACCCCATTCCCCCGCTTTGTTGGTAAACAGCATATCACCTTCATTGCGAAAGGCATAGTTTGGTATGCCCTCAGACGGCACCTTGTCCAGAAACTCCTTGAAATTAAATTTTCGCTCCCGGGCAATCTGGGCCATGTTTTCGCGGTCGGCAAGGAAGTTAACAAAGTCCTGATCCGTTACGTCTTTAGCCATTCCGTTCGCTACGAAAATGTCTTTTCGGCCATCGTTATCCATGTCAAATATCAATGCGCCCCAACTCCAGTCCGTTGCCTGAACGCCGGCAAACCGGGCTACCTCGCTGAATGTGGGCACACCGCCGTTGCCCGGCTGGTTGCCCTGGTTCAGGTGCAGCATATTTTGCATAAATTGATAATGGAAATCCCTATCTGCCTTTATCCGCTCCAGATCGTGGCTTTCAAACGTGGATACCTTTTTCAACCGTCGGTCATTACCGGGCAGCATATCCGTTATGAAGATATCAAGTTTACCATCGTTGTTAATATCAGCAATGTCAGCCCCCATCGACGACAGGCTTGTGTGTGGCATAGCATCCTTCACCGACTCCCGAAACGTACCATTGCGATTGTTGATGTATAGGTAATCACGCTCATAAAAGTCATTTGAGATGTAGATATCCGGCCAGTTGTCATCATTAACATCACCGATGGTAATACCCAGTCCAAATCCAATTAAACTGCCATAAATACCAGCCTCTTCAGATACATCAACGAAGAAAGGAGTAGCAACAGAATCAGCAGCGAGGTTTCTCTTACCTTTCCGCTCCTGGTGCTTCCCCATCTGCGCCTTCCTCCGTTCCACAGTCATATTACGAAACAGCTTATGACCACCGAGGGAGTCACGCTGATTGCGAATGTTAGCGTACTGAAGGCGTCCTACGGGAATAAAACTGTTGTTAAGCAGATACATATCGAGGTCGCCGTCCCGGTCATAATCGAAGAAGGCCGCGTGCGTAGAGAATCCGCCATCGACGAGGCCATATTCAGCGGCCCGCTCAGTAAAAGTTGGGAGACCGTTGACGTCGTTGCCATTGTTGACAAATAGTTCGTTACCGCGTTTATCACCGGTCCGAATACCGGCATTACAAACATACAGGTCCAACCGTCCGTCGCCATTCACGTCAGCAAACGTAGCACCGGTGCTCCAGGCCCGCTTACCCGCCACACCTGCTTTAGCCGTTACGTCTTGAAAGTGCATTTTCCCGGCTTCGGGTCTCGTTTTGTCTATCACTGTCCCATTCAGGTACAGCTTGTTATCGCCCATATTAGCGATCAGGAACACGTCGGACAGACCTTCGCCGTTCACGTCGCCAATGGCTATCCCTCCCCCATTATAA
>JAQBNX010000099.1 GCA_028288385.1 Spirosoma sp. | reverse complement strand
CTATATTTTGCGGGCGGTATTGATGACATTGACGCCGTTGAAGCGAGTGGTGGCACTGCCGTGGGAGACGGCGCTGCTCTGGCTGGGCTGGCCCTTTCCGTCGAAGAACGAACCACCCAGGCGGTAGTCTTTGTCGTCGCACACCTGGGCACACGAGTTCCAGAACTCCTGCGTGTTCGACTGGTAGGCTACATCCTTGAGCATGCCGGCAATCTCACCATTCTTGATCTCGTAGAAGAGCTGACCCCCAAACTGAAAATTATACCGCTGCTGATCAATCGAGAATGACCCGTCACCAATGATGTAGATGCCCTTCTTGACATCCTTGATCATCTGCTGCACCGACAGGGGCGTCTTGCCCGCCAGCAAGGAGACGTTGGCCATGCGCTGGAACTGCACCGAACTCCAGTTGTCGGCGTAGCAGCAGCCCTGGGACTCTTTCTCGCCCAGGATATGCACCTGATCACGGATGGCCTGGTAGTTGACCAGCGTACCGTCCTTGACCAGATCCCACTGCTTGGTTTTGACCCCTTCATCGTCCCAGCCCACGGCTCCCAGCGAGCCGACCTGGGTTTTGTCGGCAATCAGGTTGACCTGTTTGCTGCCGTAGTTAAAGTTCCTGGACTGCCACTTATCCAGGGTGGCGAAGCTGGTGCCGGCGTAGTTAGCTTCATAGCCTAAGACCCGGTCAAGTTCCAGAGGGTGCCCTACGGATTCGTGGATGGTGAGCCACAGGTGAGAAGGGTCGAGCACCAGGTCATACTTACCCGCTTCCACCGATTTAGCGGATAATTTTTCTTTAGCCTGTTTGGCGGCTGCCGTTACGTCCTCCAGCATGTCGTAGCCTTTGTTGTAGCGGGTGGTGATGCCGGTTACCTTATCAGCCGGATTGGCCTGCAGGTACTCATAGCCCATGCCCATGGGCGCACTCAGCGAGTTACGGGTAGCGAACCGTCCATTCTGCGGATCGACGGCTGTTACGGTGAAGCTTGGTCCAATTCGATGGATGTCCTGGTCGGCATACGTACCGTCGGTGGTGGCCAGATACTTTTGCTCGTTTACCTGAAACAAGACGTTATTCACGAAGTTGGCGCCGTTTTTCATGGCAGCTGCGTTGGCCTCCAGCAGCAAATCGACTTTTTCTTTAACTGGCACTTCAAACGCGTTTCGCTTGATGGGGGCTTTCCAGCTTACTTCGCCATACCCCTTTTGTGGCGCTAACTGGACGGGTTCGGTTAAGAGTCGGGCGTTGGCTTTGGCAATGGCAACGGCTTGTTCGGCGGCTTTTGCCACCACTGCTTCGTCGCGGGCGTCGCCCACCGAGGCAAAGCCCCAGCAGCCATCCGCAATAACCCGCACCCCCACGCCATACGATTCGGTGTTGACAATCCCCTGCACCTTGTTTTCGCGGGTAAGCACAAACTGATTCAGGTAGCGGCCAAGCCTGACGTCGGCGTAGGTTGCTCCCTTTGCTTTGGCTGCGTTCAAACCCGCATCGGCCAGGCGTTTCTTGACAGATACATCCAGACCCGGCTCCAGCAGGGCTTCAGGGGCAACAGTACGGGAAAAGGCGGGCAGAGCAGGCACAAGTATCCCGGCCGCGCTCATTCCAAGTAATTGATTAAAATCTCGACGGTTCATAGGTTAGTGATTAGTCAGTTGCTTAGCTGGTATGATTGGCTTTTTGAGAGTATCATATTTTTATGAATAACTCGACGACGGATTCACACGACAGCGAAGCCAATGACTACTAATGGAAGATTTATACAGCGTCTGACAGGCTTGTGAAGGTGAAGTCCCGGATTTTTAACGGGGGAACCAGGTTTCCGCCCACGCGAACCGGCTTACCCATGGCTTCAAGGTTATTGAGCATGATTACCGGGCTTTCATTGAATCGGAAGTTCTTGACCGGAAACTTGATTTGACCGTTTTCGATATAGAACGTCCCATCGCGGGTCAGGCCTGTATACAGCAGCGTTTGGGGATCGACGGGGCGGATGTACCACAGTCGGGTAACCAGGATACCCTTCTCCGTTCCTTTGATCATGTCTGCCAGCGATTGGGTGCCGCCTTCCATAATGAAGTTGCCCCCCGGCGGAATAGCCTTTACGCCTTTTTTCTCGGCCCAGTAGCGGGTGTAAGGCATATTTTTCACAACACCCTTTTCAATCCAGGTTACTTTTTCCTGGGGACGTCCATCGCCGACAAAGGCCCCGCTTGGTACATCAGGATTGGTGGGGTCGGTGTATATAGTTACGCGCTCATCGAAGAGTTTTTCGCCAAGACGAGTGCCGCCCCCTTTCTTACTTAGAAATGAGCGTCCTTCATCGGCACTGCGCGCGTCCATGGACCCAACTAAAGCGACCATGAGGGAGGCATCGACGTTCGACACCAGCGCTGCGGGTTCCAGAATAACTGTGTACTTGCCCGGCTCCAGGGCACGGGCGTTGCTCGATGCCATGGCTTTTTGCATGGCTATTTCCGTAGAATTCTTCGTACTTAGTTTTGCTACGTCAGTTACGTCGCTGGTGGCATAGCCTGAACCTAATGCATCGGCCGTGCGCACCGTGACAGAAAATTCAACCGAGGTTTGCCGGTTATAGGCCGATAATCCTTTTGTATTGCCAATCGCATTGAAACCAGTTCTGTCTTCCAGATAACCAGCGGCTGTCAGGTTCTTTTTTCTGCAGGGGTCCAGGCTATCGAATGTAGCCTGCGCCCGGTAGTTTGGATTAATGTTAGCCGTGTTTTCGGCGTAGGGGTCTGTCGATAAATAGGTTTGCGGCCCGAGCATGGGCATGTACTCGGGGTTTTCGGGAGCCAGTCGGGCAATTTCTTCGGCGCGTCGAACGGTTTTTTCCAGCGAGGCATCGTCAAACTCGTTGATAGTGGCCGTGCCCGATTTTTTGCCAAAAACCGACGTAACGCTCAATGATTGGTTAACACTCTCCCCACTGGTGGAAACTGAGTTACGGGCGTAACGGATGTTGCCCGTACGCCCACCCGCCAGGTTAACGCTCATTTCATCGGATTTTGAGTAAGCGAGTACTTTATCAATAATCTTTTTAGCTTCTTCTCTCGTTAAGATAACCATTGTTTTAGGAGTTGATGTTAATGATAGTCATTGGGTTGGACTTATGCCTTATGTCAGTCCTGACTAATGGAACTCTACCATCGATAAATAGCGGCCGGTAAAGGACTGCCAAATAACTATTATATTTTACGGGCGGTATTAATGACGTTAACGCCATTGAAGCGGGTGGTGGCGCTGCCGTGCG
>JAQBNX010000590.1 GCA_028288385.1 Spirosoma sp. | reverse complement strand
GTGAATGTCGAGTTTGAGTTTCAATTTCAACACAACTGGGTATATACCAATGAAAACTGTCTGAGCCTCAATGTCTGGACGCCTGAGATAAACAGTGCTAAAAAAAGACCTGTAATGGTGTGGTTGCATGGGGGCGGTTTCACGGGTGGTTCTTCCGTTGAACTGCCTTCCTACGATGGCGAAAACCTGACCAAAAAAGGTGATGTTGTCGTGGTAACCGTGAATCACCGCCTGAATATCCTGGGGTTTCTGGACCTCTCGGCGTATGGTGAGAAGTATAAAAGCTCAGCCAATGCCGGCATGATGGATCTGGTGTCCTCGCTGGAGTGGGTGAAACAGAACATCGCTCAGTTTGGTGGTGACCCAAACAACGTAACGATTTTTGGCCAGTCTGGTGGCGGTGGTAAAGTAACCAGCCTCATGAACGCACCGTCGGCAAAAGGCTTGTTTCAGAAGGCCATTGTACAAAGCGGCAGCTACCTGACTAGTTTTACGGAAAAAGAGCTAACTCAAAAAGTGAGTGCTGCGCTGCTGGAAGAGCTAAAGCTACAGCCTAACCAGGTTGACTCACTGCAAAAGGTTTCCTATGAACGCCTGAATGCGGCTGGCAAAAAAGCCCTGCGCAAAGTAGCCGAAAGTATGAAGGGTGAGGGTCGTCCAGCTTTTGGATTAGGTTGGGGACCTGTTCATGATGGTAATTTCCTGCCCTATCAACCAACAGAGCCAGCTGCCATGGCGCTCTCGAAAGATATTCCGTTGTTGGTGGGCTCAACAAAAACCGAATTTGGTCCTTTCAACCCCGCCAATCGGGAAACGAACATGGAATTGGCCAAAGCAAGCCTGCAAAAGCGGTTTGGCGATAAAACAGAGTCGTATATAGCAGCGGTAAAAAAAGCCTATCATGAAACCGTGAAGCCTGCTGATTATATGAACATCGACATCAATTTTCGGGCAGGAGCCGTTCGGCAGGCTACCCAAAAAGCTGTTGCCGGAGCGGCTCCAGTCTACTTGTACCTCTTCACCTGGAATTCGCCCGTCAATGATGGCATGTATAAGTCTATGCACTGTATGGAAATTCCCTTTGTATTCGACAACATCAGTCGCTGCGAAGAAATGACTGGCGGTGGTCCAGAAGCCCACGCGCTGGCCGACAAAATGAGCCGGGCCTGGATTAGCTTTGCCCGCACTGGCAACCCCAATCACAAAGGACTTCCTAACTGGCCCCAATACACCGCCGATACGGGTGCTACCATGCTTTTTGACAATGTAAATCAGGTGAAGAACCACCCCGATAAAGAGTTACTACAGATTGCTACCGGCAAGTCGCTGTAAAGTCGGGTCAAATTTCCCATTGACCAGTAAACAAACACAGCCTGACACGTAATGTGTCAGGCTGTGTTTGTTTACTGGTCAATGAAAACGTTTTAGTAATCAGATCAATACGTTGCGTTGTAAGGGGACGACCCGTTAATCAATCAGCTTTAAGGCCCAAGCCGGTAAGCACTAGTGTAATCAAATGTGGAATATCCTATCGACACCTATTGTTAAATTAAAGCGCTAATACGTAGTAAATAGCAATAGTATCTGTGAGTCAGATTATAATTATTGATATAGGCTTATAGGTTCTTATTCGACGTCCGACTGTGGACGTTCGTGAAGTCGGGGAGCGGGCACGATACTGCATGAGCAAAACCGCCATTATTTTCTACGTGATCATAAGTAATTATGATATAGAAGGCCTTTACTGCTTCGAGGGTGGCTGACAGACGCAGTATTCCAAAAAGCCTACCAGCACTACGTAAAGACCCCATACAACACCTGTTTGTGACAGATCGAACGGGTTTTTACTTGTGTATTGACCAACCACGCTAATTTTTTCATTAAAGAATAGCAGGTAAAGAACAATAGGAACCATCAAAGCCCATGTAAGACGTGCTACAGGCGGCTGACGGTAGAAGAAGATTTGTAGTCGTTTTATCATGGAGTAATTATAATACACTAAATTAGTAAAATAAATTAATATTTATTAAAAGGCGTAAATATTCAATATCTTTAAGTTAATGAAAATCTAAAAAAGTAAATATATCGAATAGATACGTTGATGCCCAAAAGAGGAGGGTTGTGTGCCGAGTAATTTAAAACGTAACAGCAAAAGCAGTAAATCTGGCTAACTCATAGTAAATGAGTTAGATATACCTCAGGCCATATCGGCAGGTTAGCTAAAAGAGGGTGCAAGTGCTACTTAAATGGATGAATTAGATATTTCCACAAGTCCAATTGCACCGATACACTGGCCGAATGGGAGTCGGCTTCACGGATGCCTAATAAATAGGTACCAGCAAAAGTTGGCCGGATGTATTATGAAAAAGCCCCACTGGTATAACCAATGGGGCAGAAGCGGCAGAACTAGTTCTGAACGGAGATTTATGAGTGGCGAACTTTATTTTTTATCGACACGGTACAGCCTACCCTGGTCTGTTATGGCATATAAGGCACCATCCTTACCTTGAGTAATGTCCCGAAAGCGCTGTTGTTCACCAGCCAGCAGCCGTTCTTCGCCCACAACTTTATTATTCTCAATAACAAGCCTTAAGATGTGCATCCCACTCAATGAGCCAATGAAGAGATTGTTCTTCCATTCAGGGATGTTGCCACTATTGTAGAAAGTCATACCACTGGGCGATACAACAGGGTCCCAATAGTAAACGGGTTGTTCAAGGCCTGCTTTTTGCTGAATTCCTTCGCCCACTTTTGCACCGCTGTATTCGATCCCATAGGTGATAGTTGGCCAGCCATAATTCTTCCCCGGTTTAATAAGATTCAGTTCATCGCCCCCTCTTGGACCAAATTCTGCCTCCCACAAATCATTCGTTACCGGATGAAACGCCAGACTCTGTACGTTACGATGCCCGTAAGAATACAGTTCGGGCCGGGCTCCAGCCTGGCTAGCAAAGGGATTGCCCGGAGCGGGTTTGCCTTCTTTCGTTATTCGAATGACTTTGCCCAGGCCTGAATTAATCGACTGAGCCTGTGGCCTGGTTACCAGGTCAGAACGTTCGCCGGTGCTGATCACCAGATTATTGTCTTTGTCGATAAGAATGCGCCCGCCGTAGTGTAGATTTCCCTTGTAAGCCGGGGTGGCGCGATAAATGACGGTTGCTCCCTCAATCTTTTTTTCATCGGCAGATAGTTTGCCCTTGGCCACCGCCGTCAGATTTCCTTCGGGCAGCGGTTCAGAAAACACCCAGTAAACCGTTCGATTTGTCTCGAAAGCGGGATCCACCCGAATACCTAACAGTCCTCCCTGGCCAGAAGGGTTGACCTTTGGAATACCCGTGATTGGCTCCCCTACCTTACCGGCCGACGTAACGATGCGCATCGATCCTTCTCGTTCTGTGATGAGCAGCCGCCCATCGGGCAGGCTCGTAATACCCCATGGGCTCTTAAGCGCTTCGGTTAATACCTTGCCTTCGTAGTTGGTGGCTGATTTTACGCCGGCTATTCTGGTTTGGCCCTCAAAAGCTGATTTGTAAGCAGAATTAGGTTCTTTGGTTTCTACCGGGTTAAGTGCACCAGTCGCTGTAGAAACTGATGCAT
>JAQBNX010000551.1 GCA_028288385.1 Spirosoma sp. | reverse complement strand
TCCTACACCATACTGCAGGGTGGAAGCGGCACTGGACCGGGTACCGGCACTATTTTATGCCGCGAGGTAACGGTGCTTCCTATCGACCCAGTTAAGTTCACCGTCAACGTTTGCTCAGGTCGCCGTGCTACGCTGAATGTTAAGCTCGATGCCAACACGGGTCAGTATGATGAGTATTTGGTAGACTGGGGCGATGGCAATAAACAGCTTAAAACACGCCCGAACATTGACCAGGCTACGCATGTATACGGCGACGATGGACCGTACACAGTTTTCATTACGGGTTTGTATGAGGCACCGGCTATCTGCGATGGCCTTCCGTCATCAGCTTCTCCCTTTAGATTCCAGGGTAATGATCGTCCGTCTATTACTAAATTAACCACAACGGGCGAGAGTAGTATTACTATAGAGTACAAGGTCGGCAACGGCGTGGGCGTTGAACTCCTGCAAAAAGACGCCAGCGGTATCTACGCGCCAACGGGTCAGAAAGCAACAAGCGCCGGTATGTTTACCGTACAGACCAATGCCAAGCAGGTTCAGTGTTTTCAGGTAGTGGCGCAGGATGCCTGTAATGCCACTGGGCTAGGTTCGGACGCGATATGCAGCCTGGTGCCGGAAGCAGTCGCCAGCAACAAAGTCAACGACCTGACCTGGAAGCCCTATGAAGGAACCGTATCGCACACAACTACTTTTGAACAGTACAAAATTTACCGCAATGGCGCCGAGTTAATTACGTTGTATCAACGGAACATCGGGAATCACCGTGACATCGACAAAATAACGTGCGGTGTACAATACTGCTACACACTCGAGGCTACCATATCCGGGGCCGTACAAACGGTTGTTACGTCGGCTCCGGTGTGCGTAACGGGTGTTAATGGCGATCTGCCCGGCAGCCTTGGCGACGTACTCGTGTCGGTCGACAACAACCGTCCGCATTTAATTGCTGACTTGCCCACCATCAACGCAACAGCCAGCTACACGCTCGCTGTTAGTCGGGCCGATGGACCAACGGGCACATTCAGGCAAGTGGGGACGGTAGCTGACAAAAATACGTTTATCGACGAAACCGCTAATCCCTCGGCTGGTCCCTACTGCTATCAACTAACGTACATTGCCACGTGCGGACTGCCCTCGCCACAGTCTTCGCCTGTCTGCACAGTATTTTTGGGATCGAAGTCACCCAACCGATTAGACTGGACCGCAGAATCGCCGTTTGTGCCGGGTTCAGTGTCGAGCTACGTAGTAGAGGTGATCGACTCGGTGAGGGGAACCAAGCAGCAAATTAACGCAGGCTCTAATCTGCTTTATGACCTTGATCCTGCTGATCCTGCCCTACAAACCCAGATGTACCGCATTGCTGCCAGTTCGAACACGGGCTTAATCAGTTACTCAAACTTCTTTACCCTGCGACGTGAAGCCAGAATCCTGGCCCCTGATGCCTTCACGCCCAATGGAGACGGCCTGAATGACGAGTTTTTGGCAAAGGGTATTTTCACTGACCAGTTTAGAATGACCATTTATAGCCGATGGGGCGATATTATTTATTCGACAACCGACAAAACAAAAGGCTGGGATGGCACTGCCAATGGTCAGACGCTGGCTGCCGGGCACTACGTGTACCGCGTTGAGGTACAAGATATGGCCGGTCTCAAAACTGTTCGGACGGGTACTGTGTTGTTGATACGGTAATTAGTTTTTCTGTGGGCTATCTGCCCACGACCCCTACGTATCAATTAGCTAACTCACTGACTAAACGTATGAACATGATGGATATGTTCGGGAAAATGAAGGAGGTTCAGTCCCGGATGAAAGACGCTCAGGAAACGCTCCGCAACGTAACGGAAATGGGCGATGCGGGTGCCGGAATGGTTAAGGTGACGGTCAACGGTCTCAAAAACGTCTTAAGCGTTGAAATAGACCCAGAGCTTGTGAAGGCCGAAGACCGCGAGATGTTGCAGGACTTGATTGTGGCAGCAACGAACAAAGCCATGGGAAATATTGAAACCAAAGCCCGTGAACACCTTCGTCAGGCTACAGAAGGCTTACTGCCCAATATTCCCGGCCTGAATTTAGACGGGCTCATGTAGCAGGTAGTCGAGCAATCTTTAGCTGGTTCGCTACCTGTTAACAGATCAGTCGGCCAAATCGCTGACTGACGACTGCCTGTTTCACTCACTGCCCGATTTCTGTGGATACCCTCGCTATTGTTATTCTTAATTACAACGGTCTTCCTTTTCTAGCTGATTTTCTGCCAACGGTACTGGCCAATGCCGATAGCCATCCTATCTACGTAGCCGACAGTGCTTCCACGGATGATTCAGTGGCCTTTGTGCGCAAGTCGTTCCCCCGTATTAGGCTCATTGAGTTACCCCAAAATGACGGTTATGCCGGTGGCTATAACCTCGCCCTCGACTACATACGTGCGCAGTATGGCGGGTCTACGTATTACGTCTTACTTAACTCCGACATTGAGGTAACACCTGGCTGGCTTTCACCCGTGTTGCAACTCATGGAAACCAACCCGAAGATTGCCGCCTGCCAGCCTAAAATTCGGTCTTACGCCCAGCGTGAACTGTTTGAACACGCAGGGGCGGCCGGTGGCTTTGTCGATTGGCTCGGTTACGTATTCTGCCGGGGTCGGGTTTTTGCCCGGTTCGAAGTTGATAAGGGTCAATACGACGATAACCGGCCAGTATTCTGGGCGACCGGAGCGTGTTTATTCGTTCGGGCAGAGGTATTTCACCTAACTGGAGGCTTCGATAGGGCCTTTTTTGCCCACATGGAGGAAATTGACTGGTGCTGGCGAATTCAGCGGCTTGGTTATGAAATCTGGGCTTGTGGCGAATCGACCGTTTACCACGTTGGGGGTGGCACACTGCCAAAGTCGAATCCGCACAAAACGTACCTTAACTACCGCAACAGCCTCTTCATGCTCTACAAGAACTGGCCGGCCGATGGCTGGCTATGGGGCAAGATTGGACTGCGACTCGTGCTGGATGGCCTATCGTCTCTTTTGTTTTTGAAGGCCGGGCAATGGCGCGATGTTGGTGCTATTTTGCGGGCGCACTTTTCGTTCTACCGGAGGCTACCCGAGTTACACCAACAGCGTAAATCGCTCCGGCTAGGACAAAAGAACGAGGCTACGCTGTTTCCACGTAGTGTTGTATGGCAATACTTTATCGATGGAAAGAAAACCTTCGCAGAACTTGTAGATGAGTAACCTTTAATGAATAACTTATTAGATAGCCCCAATTAAGTTTACTACGTTATTATTATAATTCCCAAA
>JAQBNX010000547.1 GCA_028288385.1 Spirosoma sp. | reverse complement strand
CGTCGATGGTAAATCGTACTCGTTCCCAACCCTGGAGGGAAGCGAACATGAAAAAGCCTTCGATATCTCGAACCTCCGCGATCAAACCGGATACGTTACGTTAGACCGGGGTTATAAAAACACCGGTGCCACGCAAAGCGGTATCACCTTCCTGGATGGCGAAGAAGGAATCCTTCGATACCGGGGTTATTCCATCGAAGATTTAGCATCGAAAGCCTCATTCCTGGAGGTAGCCTATCTGCTCATCTATGGAGAGCTACCCACCCGGGAGCAATTCTCGCAGTTTGAGACCGACATTCGTCGCCATACGCTGGTGAATGAGGATATGCGAAAAATCTTTGACGGTTTTCCGGTTAATGCCCATCCAATGGCCGTTCTGTCATCATTGGTGAGTGCCATGAGTGCGTTTTATCCGGACTCCTATGAAGGTTCAGGCATGAATAATACGAACCTGCACATTACCCGGATGCTGGCCAAGCTGCCAACCCTGGCCACCTGGTCTTACAAGCGGGCGATGGGCCACCCCATCAACTACCCCAAAAACAACCTCGATTACATCCCGAACTTCCTTAACATGATGTTCGCGCTCCCAGTTGAGGACTATACGGTTGATCCGGTTGTAGCCGAAGCCCTGAACGTGCTGCTTATTCTCCATGCCGACCATGAACAGAACTGTTCCACATCCACGGTGCGGCTCGTTGGTTCGTCGCAGGCTAATATTTATTCATCCGTATCGGCCGGAATTAGTGCGCTGTGGGGACCACTACACGGCGGAGCAAACCAGGAAGTAATTGAGATGCTCGAGGAAATCAAGGCGGATGGTGGCGATGTTGGCAAGTATGTCGACATGGCCAAGAATGCCAAAGCGACTGGTTTCCGGCTGTTCGGTTTCGGCCACCGCGTATACAAAAACTTTGATCCCCGCGCCCGCATCATCAAAAAAGCCGCCGATGACGTATTGGCGAAATTGGGCGTAAACGATCCGGTACTTGAAATTGCCAAAGGCCTGGAAGAAGCAGCGCTGAACGACGAATACTTCGTGTCGCGCAAACTTTATCCCAACGTCGATTTCTATTCGGGCATCATTTACCGCGCGCTGGGCATTCCGACAAACATGTTCACCGTCATGTTTGCCATTGGCCGGTTACCGGGCTGGATTGCCCAGTGGAAAGAGATGCGTGAG
The DNA here is from genome assembly GCA_028288385.1 of Spirosoma sp. GTDB lineage: Bacteria > Bacteroidota > Bacteroidia > Cytophagales > Spirosomataceae > Spirosoma. Next base: position 1,723 of record JAQBNX010000547.1, on the reverse strand, counting down.
CAAAAGGAACCCATCGGTCGGCCGCGTCAGATTTATACCGGTGCTACGCTACGCGAATTCAAGTCGATTGAGAAGCGATAGGTTATTACCATGATGATTCCGGTAGAGCCAGAATCATCACCAAGCAAAAAAGGTAGCTGATACTAATCAGCTACCTTTTTTGCTTGGTAACGGGGCAGAAGATTCAGGACTGACTAGTCGTCGATTTCGCCTTCATCGTCAGCCTCTGTACCGGCCAGAACCGGATCAAGCAGAACGCTGTCGTCTTCGGCGATCTTGGCACGAATTTTTCCTTCCAGTTCAGCACTCAGTTCAGGATTATCCAAGAGCAACTCCTTTACCGCGTCGCGACCCTGCGCTAAACGGCTGGTGCCGTAGGAAAACCACGAACCGGATTTTTTTACGATATCCATCTCAACGGCCAGGTCAAGGATTTCGCCTACTTTAGAAATACCCTGACCATACATGATGTCGAACTCGACAACTTTGAACGGAGCCGCCAGTTTGTTCTTCACCACCTTCACCTTCGTGCGGTTACCCACTACGTTATCGGCTCCTTCTTTAATCTGGCCGATACGTCGGATATCCAGGCGAACCGATGCATAGAACTTCAGCGCATTACCACCAGTAGTAGTCTCGGGGTTGCCGAACATGACGCCAATCTTTTCACGCAACTGGTTGATAAATATGCAGCAGCAACCCGTTTTGTTAATCGTGCCAGTCAGTTTCCGTAACGCTTGGCTCATTAAACGAGCCTGCAGACCCATCTTGCTTTCGCCCATTTCACCTTCAATCTCAGCCTTCGGCACCAGTGCAGCTACCGAGTCGATAACGATGATGTCAATGGCACCTGAACTGATCAGATGTTCAGCAATTTCGAGAGCCTGCTCTCCATTGTCGGGTTGCGAGATCAGGAGGTTTTTGGTATCAATACCAAGCTTCTCGGCGTAAGCGCGGTCGAAAGCGTGCTCGGCATCGATGAAAGCCGCCAGGCCGCCTGCCCTCTGTGCTTCGGCAATGCAGTGCATGGTCAGCGTGGTTTTACCCGACGATTCAGGACCGTAAATTTCAACGACACGACCACGCGGCACACCGCCAATGCCCAGTGCCAGGTCAAGCCCCAGCGAACCGGTTTTGATCACCGGAATGTCAACAACCCGGCTTTCGCTCAGGCGCATTACGGTGCCTTTACCAAACGCCTTGTCGAGCTTTTCAATGGTAGTTTGCAGGGCTTTTAGTTTGTTATCAGCGGCAGTCGCCGTAGCCGTTGCCGAATCAGTTTTAGCCATGTTTGGATGATTGTTTAAACAGATAAAATTACCCAAAAATGGAGAGAAAACCAAACGATTTCTGAAATAGTTAGCGAGCTCTAATCTCGATTTGGAGGAGTTTTTAATAAACGATAAAAGCCCGCTTACTGGCTATCAAACAAGCTAGTAAACAGGCTTTTATGGTGTCAGTACGTAGCGATTATAACGTCGAATCAGCGGGCATTGTCTGGGGTTGCGTCGGAGCCATTTGTCCAGGCTGCTGCATTTGAGTTTGCCCCTGCTGGGCCGGCGGCTGTTGCATTTGAGTTTGCCCCTGCTGGTAACCCGGATAACCCGATGCATCGCCGTAGGGTCGGCTGACCGGACCAATTGCTTCCACCGACGTAATGTAGTATTTCGTATCGCCGTTCCAGGGAAAGCGAATGATTTTCTCTTCGTAATGCAGCGTTACG
>JAQBNX010000791.1 GCA_028288385.1 Spirosoma sp. | reverse complement strand
CGGCCAAAGCCGCCGCCCGCGTGGTGTCCGACATCGGCACGACGACCGGCCTGCGGATGACGCGCACCTATCGCCTCGACGACCTGATGGCGCTGGTCAAGGCCGTCGCCGCCGGCAAGGTGCCGGTGAACGTCCTGACGCTGAACGAGCCGGTCGTGAAGGCGATGGCCCGCGACAAGCACCAGCGCGATCTCCCCGGCCTTGCCTTCGTCGACAAGAGCGGCCTGAGCATCCGCTAACCCAACCCCCACGGAGAACCCTGCCACATGAGCCAGACTCTAGCCGCGCCCGCCGTCATGCCGTCCCGCGAGCTTTCGCGGACCCTCAAGGACTGCACCAAACTGAGCGAAGCCTTCGCCTCCGGCGAGTTCCGCGAGCGCATCGCCCAAGCCCTGCCGCGCCACCTCAACCCCGACGCCATGCTGCGCGTGTTCGTGCAGGCAACGAGCAAGACCCCCGACATTCTCAAGTGCGATCTGCGCCAGTCCATCGGCGCGTTCCTCACCCTTTCGCAGATGGGTCTCGCGCCGAACAACCCGCTGGGCGAAGCCTATTTGATACCCTTCGCCAAGAAGAAGAAGGTCGGCGGGCGATGGGAAATCGTCGGCTACGACCTGAACGTGGTCATCGGCTACAAGGGCTATTTGTCCCTCGCCTTCCGCTCCGGCATGGTCGGCGCGATCCACGCCGATGTCGTCTGGCCGGGCGATGAATTCGATTGGGGCTATGGCACCGAGCAGTATCTAAAGCACAAGCCGCTCGGCCGGCAGCCTGACGGAGCCGCGCCGCTGAACGCCTACGCGGTCGCGCACCTCAAGGACAACGCGGGCGGCGTCCCGCCCTTCCGCGTGCTGCCGTGGTCCGAAGTGCTCCGCGCCCGCAACGGGAGCCAGGGCTACCAGCAGGCAGTTCGCGCCAAGGAGATGGCCGAAAAGGACGGCAAGTCGTACGTGCCGGCCAGCTACTCGGAAGCTCCGTGGGTCAAGCACATCATTCCGATGGCCATGAAAACCGCGTGGCTGCGGCTTTCAACCTGGGTTCCGCGCAGCCTGGAAATGACCAACGCGGCGATCATCGACGAAGCGGCCGACCGCGGCGCGCGGGTCGACTTCGCGGCAGCCCTCGACGGCACGACCATTACCGATGGCTTCGCGGTCGACGAGCCGACGCCCGAGGCCGACACCGCCTATGGCCTGCGGGACGAGAGCGAAGCCCCGCGCCAGGAGACGAAGCCGGAGCCCAAGCCGGAGCCCAAGCCGGAGCCGAAGCAGGAGACGCGCCAGGACCCGCCGCCCCGGCAGGAGCAGCAGCCCCGGAAGCCGATGACCTACGCGCCGCCGCCGTTCGACGCTTATCTGGTCAACGAGGATGGCGAGCTCGCCGAGGAATACGGCCGCGGCGGGCACTTCACCGATGCGGTCCTGTGGGCCGAAGCCCTGGTGAAGCTGGCGACCCGCCCCGGCATGAAGGAGCGGGTGGTGGAAGCCAACCGCGACGACATCGAGGAAGCGAACCTCGTCGCCGCCGCCGCCGAAGTGCTCGCCGATCTGCTGGAGGCGAAGGACGCCGCGGCCGAAGCCGCGGCCGGAACGCAGTACGTCGTCGCCATGACGATGCGCGGGGATAAGCCCTATTTCCCCGCCTACGTCCCTGCCGTGCGGAAGGCGCTGGCCGAGCTCGAAAACTCGGCCGAGCTCGCCGCCTTCGAGGCAGCCAACGCGGCAGCTTGGGAAGCCCTGCCGCCAGCGACCAAGCGCGGGGTAGAGGTCGAGGTCAATCTGCGCCGGGCCGACCTAAGCCCGTTGCAGAACGAGCCGACGCCGGAGCCGACGCCGACGCCGACGCAGGATGCGCCGGCCGAGCCGGAGCCGGAGGCCAAGCCCGACCCCGACGTGCAGACGGCCGACAGCCTGATCGCCGATATCCGCGCCGCCAAGACGCACAGCGACTTCCGCCTGTTGCAGGATAACGCCGCGATCCGCGCCAGGATGAACGGCCTGCGCTCCCGCAACCTGGAGCAGGCTGACCGGGTGAAGGCGGTAGCGATCGAGCGCGAGGCCGAGATCATGGCCCAGCTGCGCGGCGATGGCGGCCGGTAAAGCAATCCGCCGGGGGCTCGCCGCTTGGGCGAGCCTTCGGATGCGCGCCGAGGCTGGAGAGCCGACCGCGCAACTCGCTTACTTGGTGGTCACCATCGCCGCGACTGGTGTCGCCATCCTCTCGACCGTCGCGACAGTCCTCCGAGGTTGGCCGGCATAGCCCGGCCCCTCCCCTCCCCTTCCCCAGAGCGCGAGCTTCCACGATGCCAAACGACATGCAGCCTTCCGCCGTCGCCGAAATGTCCGAGAAACTTCGGGTGATCGGCGTAGCCGCCCAGGTAGCGCACCCCACCCACAGGTTCGTCATCGTCGCCCTGCCGGTCGAGCCCGACGAGAACAACAACGCCCACATATCGCTGTTCAGCGGCGTGTCGCCGCCCGAGCTCCTAGAGTTGGCCGTGGCCCTTGTCTCTGGCGTGCAGGCGCAGATTGCGCACGCGGGTGCGGAGCCGAACGGCAAGCTTCACTGATGTTCGACCTGTTCGCCGTGGATGGCCCACACGATCCAGGCGGCAAGACGACCCGGCCCATCCCGAAAGGATGGGTCGGCCGCGCCGTGTTCGGCGGGCCGCGCGACATCTACCGGTATCGGGCGATCTACGAGGCCGTGGGCATCCCCGAGGCCATGCGCCGCACGATGCTGGTGGTGATGATGAACTGCAGCACGGCCCACGCAAAAGCGATGGACCCGACGATTTTCAACGTCTGGAAGATCGCGAACCGGCTTGGCTACAACCGCCTGCTGATCGGCAACGGACACGCCTACCGCCGCACCGATCAGAGCAAGGTGAAGGAGATCGCCGACCCCGTAGGGCCGGAGAACGACCGCCACCTGATCGACATGGCCAAAGCCGCCGACCTGGTGGTGATGGCCTACGGGAGCCCGGCCAAGCACATGTGGGAGCGCGGCCCGGCCGTGGCCCGGATGTTCCTCGCCGCCGGCATCCCCCTGCACGTGTTCCGCCTCGCCAAGAACAACCGCCCTTGGCACCCCCTCTACCTCCCCGCCGAGAAAACCAACCCCGCGCCATGGGCCGGGCCAGATGCAGAGAGCAACCAATGAACCGAGCGAAGATCGACGACATCATCCGTGAAATCGGCACCCTCTCCCCGGAGGAACAGGCCGCAGCCGACGAGATGGCCAGCGGCCCCAATCGGGTGCGCCGCGCGAACATAGCGATGGAGCTCGCCGAGCAGATCGTGAAGCGGTGCCCGCACCACGTCGACGCGATCATGGTCCTGTCCGTAACCCTGGGGTTGATCCTCGAAGCAACCGAAGGCGGCACGCAGGACATGACCGTGCTGATGCCCGCCATCCAGGCCCAGGCCGAAACCACATACGAGACGATGCGCCACCTACGCACAGCGATGCGCGAAGGACGGATGCCCGGCGGGGTGGGCCACGCATGAGCTCGACCGTCGCCGCGCCGGCCTACAGCCGCGCCGTCCTGGCCGTCACCATGCCCAAGCGGATCAAGTGGCTGCCGGTCAGCGACAAGGGGATGCCGATCCCCTGGTGCGCGAGGCCGACGCCAGGGCAGAACAAGGCGGTCACCGCTATCAAGCGCCGGCTGTGCTGGATCTGCGGCGAGCAGATGGGCAGCAACGTCGCGATGTCCCTAAGCCCGCTCGGCACGATCAACCGGGCGACATCGGAGCCGCCGGCGCACCGGGACTGCGCGGTGTTCAGCGCCAAGGCCGGGCTGATGAGCCGGCAGAACCCGGCCGTGGTCGCGGTCTGGGTGACGCGAGGCTATGGCCCGTTCAGGACCGGCAACGGCGGCGCGCTGCTGACGTTCGACGACCCGGAAGAAGTGCTGTGGTTCAAGGAAGGCCGGCCGGCGACGCGGGAGGAAGTCACCGAGGCGATAGAAGCCGGGCTGCCGGCGTGGCGCGACATGGCCGAGAAAGAAGGCCCGAGCTCGGTCGACACGCTCAAGCAGATGGTCGACCGGGCGCTGACCTACCTGCCCTAAGCGTCTAGGCGTCTCAACGCCTAATCCAATGCCTCGACGTTGCGGCGCTGAATTAGGCGTCGAGGCGTCGAGGCGTCGGATTAGGCGTTGAGACGTTGAGGCAGTGATATCACTCGGTATGCGACGCCAGCCATTGCTCGACAGCTTCATCAATTATCGCCTGGATCGGGCGGCGCTCCGTAAATGCCAACTGCCGCAGCCGTTCATAGGTGGACGAGCGCGGCCGATAGGAGACGTTGACCCGATGCCCGGTTGCCGGCGGGGCAGGGGGCTTGGTGGTGTCGGGCACTTCCTCTTTGCGGACGAGCAGCGCGGAGTTAAGCCGGGTTGGCGGCAGCGGCGGCATTGCGGCGTATCCTTTCCAGACGGTCAGCAAGATAGAGCCAGAGAGCCGACACCTCGGCGGCGCTCTTAGACTTTGGATCCAGTTCCACCGCGGTTCGGCCATCGGTCATCGAGACGGCGAAATCAACGCGGTGATGCAGCGTGGACGGCGCGACGGTGCCGTGCTGCGATAAGGCCACGGCAGCATCCCCGGTGATCTTCGCCCGGCCTGTCGCCTGATTGACGACGAACACCAGCGGGCGGCGTTCAGCCTCCACGATGTCGACAGTGGCACCGACCGCGCGCAGATCGTGCGGCGAGGGTTTTGCCGGGATCACCACCAAGTCGGCGTGGCGCACAGTTTCCGAAATCGAGGCGGTGATGGACGGCGGGGTGTCGATCACGACGAGATCAATCCCGGCCGCTTCGAGCTCGCGCAGCGTGGCGCCCAGGCCGGCCGGCAGGACGTTAATCATCGGAATGCTTTCGCTGACCCGAACCTTCCACCAGCCGGTCAAGCCGGCCTGCGGATCGGTGTCGATCAGGGCCACGACACCGACGCCCGCGCGCTCCGCTTCGACCGCCAAATGGCCCGATAACGTGGTTTTGCCTACGCCCCCCTTGCGAGAGGCCAACACTAGGACGTGCATGATATCAAAATACCTTTCGCCTAATTAGGCGTCGATATCATGCGACGTTGAGGTGCTTAGTCAATGAATTAGGTGCCTAAGCGGTTAGGCGTGTAAAATCAAAGGCTTGCGGTGCATGGCGGGAGTGTGCAGGAATACTGCACCGGGACTGGCCCGGAATCGCAGGAGCCGCGAATGACCGCCTAATGACAAAGGGCCGCCCCCGAAAGGACGACCCCCTATCCACGCGTATCGAATAACCCTGCAAAGTTATTCTGCGCCAACCGGTGAGCCGAAAGCAAGCCCCGCGAGGGATAGGAAAGTCGCGCCCTGAGCGGCCCGAAAGGGAACAGGATGCAGAGCCTATCAGCGACCGCCGCCGCCGGCATCATGGCGCGCGGCCGGAAGCTATTGCGCCGCGGCCGGCTCACGCACCGCCAGCTTGCGCTACTCGATTGCCTGCTGTGGTCATGCCGCCGGCCGGGGCAAGCCTGGGCGCGGGTGAGCTACACCCGAATGTCCGAGCTCGCGCGCATCAGCCGCGAGACGGTGGCCCGCGCGATCAAGCGCCTGGCCGAGCTCGGTCTGGTCGAGAAGCGGAAAGAGCGCGTGCTTGTGGCCTGGGGTGGGAGCGTCGCCAGCCGGCAGGGCACCAGCCGGTATCGCCTTATCGAAGCCTCACCTACAGAGTTCGCCAGGGCGACGGTCATTCAAGCTCAAGAGCTCTTAACCTTCCGAGCAGCACCGAGCCGCGAGACGATAGAGGCGCAACAGGCGCTTGCAGCGATAGCCGAGCGGCGCAGATCGGCGCGGCTCACCAATTTGTAAGACTGCTGCAGGGAAAGGCGACACTAGACTCCCCGGCGTTACATTCAGGACACGCGGGGCTTGTGGCACAATGCCCGGCCCGGCTAGGAGAGCACATGCGATGATTTCGGCCGCAACAACAGCGTGGGACGGAACAAACATGCCGCGGCACAGGAGCAAGGCACCGCCTGAAGGTGTCCCGGCGATTGCTCCGGTATTGGCCGAGAACCTTATCCGCCTCCGCAGCGGCTTGAAACTGAGCCAGGACGCAGCCGCCGAGCAGATGGGCATTGTGCCACAAGCC
>JAQBNX010000098.1 GCA_028288385.1 Spirosoma sp. | reverse complement strand
CGACGGACGCAATGGCAGGAGCCAGCAAAAACGCATCCTGACCGTGGGTTAGCTGATGACTGCCAATGTTCATGCGGCTGGTTTCGGTGATGCGCGTCCGCTGGATATGGAAAAACTGAAAAAACGTGCCGTCATCGCCGGCGGGCTGCAGCCCCATGGCCCGCAGTTGCTCGGCAATCCAGACCGATGCTTTCAGTTCGTCGAGAGAACCACCTTCCCGGCCCCGAAAATGATCTCCCGCCAAGGCGAACAGATCCCGCTTGATGTCGCTTTCCCGAATAGCCGACAGGGCATTGGAACTTTTGCCTGCGCCTGGTTTTGATTGGGCGTATCCGGTAAAGGGATGGATAAAGAACAGCAGCAGACCGGTCAGGAGCGGAAGCGACTGGCGAAACAAACGTAGGCGAATCATTGGGGCGTTCGATCAGAAATTGAGTAAGCAAAGCTAGCTCCTGATGCCTGAATGATTGACGTAGGTATCTAAAAAAGTAGAACGTACTGACGTATGCAGAGCTGACTTCGGTGGGCTGACGGGCCTTGGCTTCGGGACCTGCCTAGGCGCGAAGAAAATAAAGTAAATAGCCATGGTCAGCATAAACAGAATGGCCGCCGTGGTGGTAGCAATCCAGAGAGGCCATAGTCGTTTGCGGTTGGCCGATGCCTGAATGCGCTGATCGAGCATAGTGCGCAGGTCGGCCAGTGGCTGAGCAGCGGGTTGGCCTGCCACATGGATCGACGTCTGGTGCATGGCTTCCAGGCCCGCCAGCGCATCGGCATAAAATGGGTCTTCGAGCAGGATGCGTTCTACCCGGTGCTGTGCCGGGCCGCTCAGGAGCCCAGCCTGGTAGGCTTGCAAATCGTCAAAGGTGATCTGGTCGTTCATTGGTACTTGCTCATGCAAAGTTTCAGATTTCGCCGGCCATTCTGCAAATAACTTTTGACCTGTTTGGGGTCGTAACCCGTTATGAGCGCTACGTCGGCATAGCTTTTCTGTTCCAGGTAAAAAAGTGTCAGACACGTCTGCTGCTCAGTGGGCAGGGTCTGCAAACAGGCTTCGAGGCAGGAAAGGTCTTCTTCCAGGTTCAGGTTGTCTGGTTCGTCTATCAGCAGAGGTAGCCCGTCGGTGTCGTCGCCCGTATCATACGTCAGCAGGGCAACCATGGGATGCGCCTGCTTTTTGCGGAGTTGCATCAGGCAGTAGTTGCGGGCCACGCTGTGGAGCCAGGGCTGAAACTGCTGCACATCATGTCGGAGCAGATCAGATACTAACTGCTCGAACAAGTGCATAACGGCATCTTTGGCTTCGTCTTCGTCACGCAGGTAATTGTAACACACGGCGTAAACAAGTTCCATATGTCGTTCGTAGAGTTCACCCAGTACCGCCAGGTCGCCCGTAGCGCGGTAAGCCGCTACGTACTCCAGGTCAGTGGTGAGTTTTTTGGGTCTGCGAAACCGTTTCAGAAACATACGAGGCCGGAGTGTCTGAGTATAAGATGCAATGAACCGCTAAATTCCACATGAATTAAACGGGATTTGTCTGTTTTGAGTTGCGACATTACTATCTCCTAAACCCGGAACCTTTATGCCCGACCGCAAGCCTACCACCGGCCCACTTTTGGGACTACGTATTCTTGACCTGACCCGGCTGCTACCGGGCCCGCTCGGCACAATGCTCATGGCCGATATGGGCGCCGAAGTCATCAAGATAGAAGACCCCAATGCCCCGGATTACGTTCGGGCTTTTCCGCCTTACGTCAACGGCGAATCGGCCAATTACATGGCTTTTAACCGCTCTAAACGCTCGGTCTTGCTGGATTATCATCAGCCTGAGGGGCGCAACCAGTTTCTCGAACTGCTCCGCACTGCCGATGTCGTGGTTGAGCAGTTCCGGCCGGGGCACCTCGACCGGCTGGGCATCGGCTACACAATTGCCCGAACCATCAATCCGCGTATCATCTACGTATCGATCACGGGCTATGGGCAAACCGGGCCTTATGCACACCTGGCGGGCCACGACCTCAACTACATTGCCCTGGCGGGCGTGCTGAACCTGACTGGTGACTCAACGACCGAAACCGGCGCACCAGCACCGCTTACAATACCCGGCGTTCAGTTGGCCGACATTGCTGGTGGGTCGTATGGCTGCGTTATGGCGACACTCGCGGCCCTGTTTTCCCGCGAACGAACCGGCGAAGGGCAGCACGTAGACGTGTCCATGACCGATGCCGTCATGCCGTTGCTGTCAGTGGCTTATGCCAGTTTTGCGGGTGGTCAGTTACCCGAGCGAGGAACCATGCCGTTGTCGGGAGGATTGCCCACTTACGGTGTTTACCGCTGCAACGATGGGAACTACGTAGCACTTGGCACGCTGGAGCCCAAATTCTGGCAGAAATTCTGTCGGCTACTTGACAAACCGGATTGGCTTGGTTTAGGGTCTCCTGCCGATCCCGTGCAGCTAGCCGATTATAAAGCCAAAATTCAAACAGTATTTTTGGAGAAGAACCGCGACGAATGGGCCCTCTTCGGTAAAGAGAACGACATCCTGATTACGGCCGTCAACACGCTGGCCGACCTCGAAACAGACCCTCACCTGGTAGCCCGGCAGATGATCGTCACGCAGGAGCATCCTGTGGCGGGGCCGTTTCGAAGCATTGGTGTTCCGGTCAAGTTCTCGGGTACACCCGCCCGACCCGCCTGGCCTGCACCAACACTGGGGGAGGATACCCAGGACGTACTGGGCTAACGGCCCTCTGGTTCCCTGGACCACTGGGCCACGAGCTGATTGACCTGACGAAGCCAGAATCGCTTACCCTGGTTGTTCCAGTGTCCGTCGCCCAGATGGTACCAGTCCGGGTGCTGACGCAGGCTGTCGATGGTTGAAATAAAAGGCATTTGCAACCATGGATGAGCCTCTATGCGCTCAATCTGGTGATTATACCGGCCGTAGGTTGGCTCCAGAACAGTTACCTTGTTGGGGACCATGCAGAGATACACCTCATCAAAGCCCATTCGCAGGTAGTGCTGCCGCATGGTGTTGAGGTTATTAACGACGGTGTCTAGCTTCTGGTCGGGGATCTTCCGGAAGGCACTGAGCACGTAGGCCGTATCGACTTCGGCCTGATAGAACAGGTGTTGCCGGTCTTTTGAGATAAACCCTCCCGTTACCCGCCCAAACAGGGTGAGCATTAACTGCGCCTTGGCTTCTTTGAACCGGGTGGCCAGCCAGCCATTAAATAATAAAAATTCGAGCCGTTGATTGATCTGCTCGGCAAACCGGGCCGATAGCCAACGGGGCGCTGAAGGAGCAGGCACCGGATTGGGGTTCTTTTTGACCTGTGTAACAGCCGCAGTGGGTGGATTTTTGAGCGCATAACCAGCGTCCATATACATACGCTGGTAATCGGGCCAGTATAGGCGTTCCTGGAGAACCCGCTCAATAAACTGGATGACTAAAATATTCTTTTTGGTGGAGTCAAGCGTGACGAGGGTTGGCGGTTTGAAACCTACCCAGATATGCGCGTTACGGTTGCCAGCATAGAAGCTCGTATCGATGTCGGTGAAACTGTCGCCAATGGTGTACAAATCCACATCGTGGTAATGCCTGGCAGGTTTGTCGGCCTCCGCGAGTTTGTCGTTGGCCATAAAGTCATCTTCTTTAAACCCGGGTAAATTTGTCAGGTTATACAAATCGCCGTAGATGTACTGGTTCGGAATATAGCCATGCTGGTCGAGCCACCGCTGCATGGAGGGCGACAACCCAACTACCAGCACCAGACCCGATACCAGGAGAAACAGCCAGCGCAGCACGTTGCTGATCATAACGTCAGAATTGGAAGTAGATGAATTGATTGGCCGTGAAGACGCCGAAGAAGTAACAAGCCAGAGCCAGCAGCAGAAAAACGAGCCAGAACTGTCGGTTGCTCACCATCCTGGTGAAGCTAATCCAGCGCGGCTCCAGCAGCAGCCCGCCTATTAAAAGCCCACAAAAGG
>JAQBNX010000520.1 GCA_028288385.1 Spirosoma sp. | reverse complement strand
CCAAAAACCATTAAATACGTTGGGCATGAAGTGGAGGCCGATGCCAATTGGATTTATCTCGAAATGCCATATACCGATGTGTTCCGTGGCGGGATGTTAAAGCAGAACGTACTCATGGAAGCCTTTGAGGATCAGGTAAACATGGTGAATATCCAATACCAGGGCCAGAAAAAAACGTTCGTTTTCAGGAAAAATCAGCCTATACAAGAAGTTTCTTTCTGATTAATAAATTTGTTCAGGTTCTAGCTCCTGCGAATAGTTATTTTACGGTCGTAACCAAAGTGTCTCTCGTTACGTCATACTATATACATTGGCACGGCCCTTGCAACTAGTTCCTTTCCTCTCTTTGCCATTTACACAATCACCCAATGCTTATTGATAGCTGTCAATTTGGCAGTGCTCCTATGATTTCAGAAAAAGAATTAGCTACCCGGTTATTGCTGGCCGATTTCGACTCGGACAATCTTGAGATTGTGCCCCTTGGATCACCGGAAGGCATAGATGAAGATTACGAACTGCCAGCAAATTTGCCCATTCTACCGGTACGTAACACCGTATTATTTCCAGGGATGGTTATACCCGTAACCGTTGGTCGATCTAAGTCCATTCGGCTAGTAAAAAAAGCCTATAAGGGTAATCGGATCATTGGGGTGGTGGCGCAATTGAATCAACAGAAAGATGAGCCGACGGTCGATGATTTATACCGGTTTGGTACGGTGGCCTACATCATCAAAATGATTACGCTGCCCGATGGCAACATCACCATTATTATTCAGGGAAAGAAACGCTTTGAGCTTCAACAAATAACACAGGAAGATCCATACATGACGGCGCAGGTGCGCCAGATCGACGATGTTTTTGCGAACGCAACCAGGAAAGAAGGAAAAGCGCTGCTGCAATCGCTGAAAGATGCCGCCTATAAGATCCTTCGCCTGAACCCTGAAATTCCACAGGAAGCACGGATCGCCCTTGATAACATTGAAAGCTCTACGTTTCTGCTCCATTTCCTGTCATCGAATATCAACGCCGAAGTAGCCGACAAGCAGCGGCTTCTCGAAACGCTTGATGGCCATCAACAGGCTAACGTCTTGCTCGAATATATGCTGCGCGAGGTGCAGTTGCTCGAACTGAAACGCGAAATTCAGTCGAAAGCCTCGTCGGACCTTGATCAGCAGCAGCGCGATTATTACTTGCGCCAGCAGATGAAAGTCCTGCAGGACGAGTTAGGAATTGATAATCCTGATCGTGAAGTTGACGAACTTCGTTTAAAAGCCGATCGTAAAAAATGGTCTGCCGAAGTTCGGTCGCATTTCGATAAAGAACTGAGCAAATTACAGCGCATCAACCCGATGGCCCCGGAGTACCCCGTCACGATGAACTACATCGAACTGATGGTTGATCTGCCATGGAATGAGTTTACAAAAGACAATTTCGACCTAAAGCGGGCTCAAAAAATTCTCGATGGTGACCACTTTGGTTTAGAGAAAGTGAAGGAACGGATCATAGAATACCTGGCTGTTCTTAAACTGAAAAACGACATGAAAGCCCCCATTCTGTGCCTCTATGGCCCACCGGGTGTGGGTAAAACATCGCTGGGCAAATCGGTGGCAAAAGCGCTGGGCCGGAAATACAGCCGTATGGCACTGGGTGGTGTACATGATGAAGCCGAAATTCGCGGCCATCGCAAAACCTACATCGGCGCCATGCCGGGAAAAATTATTCAGAACATACGCAAGTCGGGTACGGCTAATCCGGTGTTTATCCTCGACGAAATTGACAAGGTAAGCTCGGACTACCGGGGCGACCCATCGTCGGCTTTGCTCGAAGTACTTGATCCAGAACAGAATTCGACGTTCATGGATAATTACCTAGAAACGGAGTTTGATCTTTCGCGGGTGTTGTTCATTGCTACGGCTAACTCGCTCGATACCATTCATCCCGCCCTGCGCGACCGGATGGAGATCATCGACATTGCCGGTTATACGGTGGAAGAGAAAGTGCAGATTGCTAAGAAGTACCTCGTACCCAAGCAGCGAAAAGACCACGGCCTAAAAACAAAAGATTTGCAATTTGAGGACAAAGCCATATTGCGGATAATTGAAGGCTACACCCGTGAGTCAGGTGTCAGGAATCTGGAACAAAAAATTGGCGCAGCAATCCGGAAAGTGGCCAAATCCATTGCCATGGAGGAGGAGTATAACCATACGGTCAAAGCAGTAGACGTACCGAAGATGCTGGGCACCGAGATTTTTGATAAGGAACTCTATGCCGACGACGACATTGCGGGCATCGTAACGGGTTTGGCCTGGACGCAGGTCGGTGGTGAAATCCTCCTGATCGAGTCTAGTTTGAGCCGCGGGAAAGGGGTCCTGACACTATCGGGACAGTTGGGCGACGTAATGAAAGAGTCAGCTGTAACCGCGCTCTCTTACCTGAAAGCCCATGCGGACGAGTTAGGCATTGACTACCGTATTTTCAATCATTACGATTTGCATATCCATATTCCTGCGGGGGCGGTGCCAAAAGATGGCCCTTCGGCTGGTATTACGATGCTAACGTCAATGACGTCAATTTACACCCAGCGAAAAGTGAAGCCTTATTTAGCCATGACTGGCGAGGTCACACTCCGGGGAAAAGTGCTGCCTGTAGGTGGCATTAAAGAGAAAATTCTGGCGGCTAACCGGGCAGGCATAAAAGAACTAATTCTTTGCTCAAAAAACCGGAAGGACATTGAAGAGATCAATCAGACTTACATCAAAGACCTAACGTTCCACTACGTCGACAGCGTCGATCAGGTGCTCGATATAGCCCTATTACCTGGTCAAGTCGGCAAACCGATGAAATTTATTCTTCCAGAAAATAAAGAGCAACACGAAGTGGAGCAGGTTCAGGTATATTAGTCAACAGCAAAAGCGTTATCTGACCCGTTTAAAACACGTAACCTCCAGCAAAGTAAAAGCAGCTTAATAAATATTTGAGCTGCTTTTACTTTGCTGAAGGTTACGTGTTTTAAATTTACCGCCGTGCCTGACTTTCAAAAACTCTCTGCCGACTATCAATACGCACTCTTGCGACAGGTCGTGCCGTTCTGGCTTCAACATGGCCGCGATGAGTTGTGTGGAGGCTATTTTGATCTGTTGTCATCGTCGGGGCACGTAATTGAAGGCGACAAATTCGTGACAGCGCAGGCGCAGCAGGTTTGGGCGTTTGGCTGGCTCTACAATACGTTCGATGGGCAACCTGCCTGGCTAGCCCACGCCCTCCACGGGGGCGCTTTTCTTCGTCAATATGCGCAGACTAAGGCGCTCGACTGCTATACCCAACTCGACCGTCGGGGCCGTCCACTTACGCTGGCAACGGATATCGTTCCAGCCTGTCTGGTTGTCATGGCTTACGCCCAACTCTACCGCGCTACCGGGCAGGATGAGTGGAGCATGCTGGCCCGACAATTATTTGACACTACGTTAAAAGGCTGGGAGACGAGCCGCAATGAACTTGATAAATCAATTGGAGGGTTCCGGCAATTAAGGCACCTCAGTGAAGTTACGTCGCTCTTAAAAGCTGTGCTGGACATGCAGGCCCTCCTGAGTGAAGACTCTTGGAAAGCGGCTGTCGATATGACGTTGCACAGTATCCTGTACGAGTTTCTGGACCGACGTACTGACACTCTTCGCGAATATATCCTGCCCGAAGGTGCATTTGTGAACACTCCCGAAGGTCGTCGGCTGAACGTTGGTTTGACGTTTCAGACCGTGGCCTATTTGCTAGATCTATGCGCTGAACTCAGCAATCGCAAACTGGAAATGCAAGTAATTACATGGTGTCTCAGGATGTGTGAACAAGCCTGGGATGAAACTATGGGAGGCCTCAATCAACACATTGATATTAAGAGCCAACCGTCGATTTTCCCTGATGCTCAACAAAAATGGGCCTGGGTACACGTAGAGACTATTTTAACCTTAATCAAAGGATACTTTAAAACTAGACACCCCGACTGCCTCAAGTGGTTTAACCGTGTCCACGATTATACGTTTACCCATTTCCCAGATCAGAAGAACGTCGGTTGGCACCTGGCTATTGATCAGCATCGGCAACCGATACTTAGGGCTAAAGCTATACCCGAGATTTGTTGTTTTTCGCTAATAAAGTGCTTGGCCGAGACCGCCCAGCTGCTGACCAAGTGTAGTCAACTGCAACCTGCCGGTATTGGTATACGGATCAGCTAATCACCTTGCTTATACCCCTCGATTGCTCCGCGAACGTTCCCAAATTTCTTTAATAGTTCTTCAGCTAATACACGCGTAACACCTAGTTCGCTCATGACCATTTTGGCAGCACGATCCTGTAGTTTGATATTGGTCAGTTGCATATCGACCATCTTGTTTCCCTTAACGCGTCCCAGTTGAATCATAACAGCAGTCGAAATCATGTTTAGCACGAGTTTTTGGGCTGTTCCGGCTTTCATACGGGTACTGCCCGTTAGAAACTCCGGACCCGTTACTACCTCCACCGGAAATTCGGCTGCCTGTGCCACCGCTGACCCAGGGTTGCACACCACACAACCCGTGAGTAAACCCGCAGCCCGCGCCTGATTTAAGCCACCAATGACATAGGGGGTCCGACCTGAAGCAGCAATGCCAATAATTGAATCAATTGGCGTAGGCTGATAGAGAGCTATATCTTTCCAGGCTTGTTCAGCATCGTCTTCAGCGTTCTCAACAGCTTTTCGAATAGCTCCATCCCCACCTGCCATTAACCCTATTACCAGATCGAATGGAACCCCAAAGGTTGGCGGGCACTCGGATGCATCAACTACACCTAAGCGGCCACTTGTACCGGCGCCAATGTAGATCAGGCGTCCCCCCTGACGCATCCGGGTTACGATTTGCGCTACTAGAGCCTCAATTTGTGGAATAGCCTGTTCAACAACCATTGGCACCGTTCTATCTTCTTTATTGATGCTTATGAGCAGGTCATGAACAGACATTTGCTCTAAATGATCGTAGTGAGACGGGTTCTCTGTTATCATGTGATTTACTGAATCAAAAACAAATGTCAGCACTTCATTAGAGATTTTAGACTCAACACCGAATTTTTCTTGTCTAATTCAATAACATAAACTTTATTTACAGCGTGATTACTCTAACAGCGAAATTTCGCTAGAATTTAGAATGATAGTTGAATCTGACAAACAACTGAATCGGTTTAGTGCCACTCTCACCCAGGAAGTAAGCAATCCGGCTGCCCAGGCCATGCTCTATGGTATTGGACTGACGGAAGACGATATGCAAAAGCCCCAAATTGGTATTGCCAGTACGGGCTATGAGGGTAATACCTGCAACATGCACCTGAACGGATTATCGGTTTATGTGAAACAGGGCATTCAGGCGAGTGGACTGGTTGGCCTGATATTTAATACCATTGGCGTGTCGGACGGTATGACAAATGGCAACGACGGCATGCGCTACTCGTTGCCTAGCCGTGATTTGATTGCAGACTCTATTGAATCGGTAGTGGCAGCTCAGTGGTACGATGGCGTA
>JAQBNX010000790.1 GCA_028288385.1 Spirosoma sp. | reverse complement strand
GCACTCGTTCGCAACTAAAAAGGGCCGGTTCACCTGGAGTTTCTACTAGCTCCGGGCGTGGGTGTATAGTAAAACTATACGCAGAGCAGAGGCAAGGGAAACCCATGGATTTTCAAGGGAACTGGCTTGGCGACGGCGAGCTGATCGTCGATCTGTTTGCCGGCGGCGGCGGCGCTTCTCAGGGGATTTTCGAGGCGACCGGGCGGCATCCTGACGTGGCGATCAACCACGACCCGACCGCGATCTCCGTCCATACCGCCAACCACCCGGAGGCTTCGCACTACTGCGCGTCGGTCTGGAAGGTTGACCCGCGCGACGTGCTACCGGAGCGGCCCATCGGCCTGCTGTGGGCGTCTCCCGACTGCAGGCACTTCTCCCGCGCCGCCGGTGGCCGGCCGAAGTGGAAGAGCGTCCGCAGCCTGCCCGGCGTCGTCCTGACCTGGGCGACCCGCCGCAAGCCCCGCATGATCGTGGTCGAGAACGTCCGCGAAATGCTTGATTGGGGGCCGCTGCTCGACGACGGAACGCCTTGCCCGAAGCGCGTCGGCCGCAGCTTTAAAATCTGGGCCGGCCGGCTCCGCGGCCTGGGCTACACCGTCGAGTGGCGCGAGCTCTGCGCCGCCGACTTCGGAGCGCCGACGATCCGCACGCGCCTGGTGGTCGTCGCCCGCCTCGCCAGCAAGCGGATCATCTGGCCGCAGCCGACCCATAGCCGCCGGCCGAGCATGTTCGAGCGGCCGTGGGTGCCGGCGGCGGATTGCATCGACTGGTCGATCCCCTGCCAGAGCATCTTCGACCGCAAGAAGCCCTTGGCCGACGCGACGCTGCGCCGGATCGCCGAAGGGGTGCGCCGCTACGTCCTGACGAGCGCCGCGCCGTACATCGTCACCATCGACCACCGCAGCAACGCGAACGGCACCGCGCCGCTCGCCGCGCCGCTCGGCACGATCACCGCCAAGGCGCGGCATGTTCTCGTTTCCCCGACCCTGGCGACCCTCAAGGGCACCTCGACCGCGGCCGACATCGAGAAGCCGCTGGGCACGATCTGCGCCGGCGCGCAGCATCACGCCCTGGTTGCCGCGACCATGGTTCAGACCGGCTACGGCGAGCGGGCAGGGCAGTCGCCGCGCTGCCTCGACATCCAGCGCCCGCTCGGCACCATCGTGGCCCAGGGCGGCAAGCACGCGCTCGTCGCCGCCTTCATGGCGCAGCACAACGGCGGCGCGGTCGGCCGCACCCTCCGGGCTCCGGTCAGCGCGTTGACGACGACCGGCGCGCAGCAGCAGCTTGTCACCGCCGAGCTCGCCGCCGAGGACGAGGCCGGAGCGGAGCGGGTCGCCGCCTTCCTGATGCAATACTACTCGACCGGCGGGCAGCATCAGCCCGTCGACCGGCCGCTCGGCGCCATCACCACCAAGGGCCGCTTTGCCCTCGTCACCGTGGCCGGCGTCGACATGGCGATCACCGACATCTGCATGAGGATGTTGTCGCCGGCCGAGCTCGCCGCCGCCCAGGGCTTCCCCGGCGACTACCAGCTGCACAAGGGCGCGGCCGGCGAGGCGATCACCAAGACCGATCAGGTGCGATTGATCGGCAACTCGGTCTGCCCCGCCATGGCGTCGGCCGTCATCCGCGCGAACCTTGTCGCGCCAGAGACACGGCGGGCCGCAGCATGAAGCGCGTCGTCTGGGTCGGCCGGGTTGCTCGCGCAGCCCTGGCCGTGCCTTGCCCGACCTGCAACGCGGAGCTCGGCGCGGAGTGCGAGCTCACGCCGCACCGGCCGGCTCCGCACCGGGCGCGCGACGAGTTCGCCCACACCTTCGGGTTTCGCGATGTCGTCGAGCCCGGTGGCCTGTTCAACAGCAAGAAGGATGCAACATGAAGCGCCGAAACCATCGCCGGCCGGAGCCCAAACCCGAGCCCTCCAGGGCCGAAAAGATCAAGGCGGCATGGGAAACCGCCGAAAGCAACGAACCGGACATATCGACTGAAAGACTATACGCAATGGTTATGGATATGACCGGCGCAAGCTACGGAGAAATCACGGATGTTGTCGCCGAGTGACGCTTTTTAACGACAACCGCGTATAGCTCACCTTTACGCGCAGGGCGTCTCACTAGATAGTTGATCCGGGCGAAAGCCCATCACGAAACAGCCCCAGAGGGGCCGAGGAAGCACTATGACGATCAAGATCACCGATGCCACGAAGAACCCGGTCAATATCAGCAGCGGAGCGACGGCCACCCCGTTCTCGGATATCTCGATTTCCAACCCCGTTACGGTCAATCAATACGGTCTGTTCGGGGGCGGCGGCACCCTCAAGATCCACCTCAGTTCGTCGTCGGCTTTGACGAACCTGGGCTCCTTGAGCGACCCGCGCGACGTGCCGATCTCCTTCGACCCGTCGACCTACACCTACAGCGTGACGACGCTCGGCGGGCCGCAGACGCCTTCCTACCTCTACCCCGACAGCATCCTCGACCGCCTGACGTATACCGCGCCGTCCGTGCTCGGCGGCACCGCGGCCGACGTGAAGGCGGATATCAGCTTCACCGGCAACACGGCCGACCCGACGACCGGCCAGCCGATCACGCAGACCGTGGTCGACCCGAACCCGATCACCCTGCACGTCGCCGCCGCAGCCATCCCCGATACCGTCATCGGCACCGGGGCCGACAACTTCACGTTCGCGGTGAGCGAAGATGCGTTCCAGGGCGATGCTCAGGTCATCTTCGCGGTCGACGGCAAGCAGCTGGGCGGCGTCCAGACCGTCACGGCCTCGCACGCTGCCGGCGCGTCGCAAAACTTCGTCGTCAACGGCGATTTCGGCTATGGCGCGCACAAGCTGTCCGCGACCTTCCTCAATGACGCCTGGGACGGCGGCGACCGCAACCTGTTCGTCGACGGGATCAAGTTCAACGGCGACACCATCCCGGCGAGCTCCGGCGCGCTGTGGTCCAACGGTACGGCGACGTTCGAGAAGCCGGTCACCGGCAACGAGCTCAAGCTGACGATGGCCGAGGATGCCTGGAGCGGCGACGCGCACGCGACGATCTATCTCGACGGCCACCAGATCGGCAGCGAGTTCATCACCGCGGCGAATAGCCAGGGCGCGACGCAAGATCTGATCTTCCGCGGCGACTACGGCAGCGGGCCGCACCAGATCGGCGTTCAGTTCAACAACGACGCCTGGGGTGGCAGCGACGCCGCCGACCGTAACCTGTTCCTCAAGGGCGCGACCTTCGACGGCAACCCTATCGCCGGCGCGCAGGTGAATATGTGGGTCGGAGGCGTCTACACGATCCACACCTAATATTCCTGCACAACCAGAAGATGAGCCGGCCAGGGGAAACCTTGGCCGGCTTTCTTGTGTATGCGGAATTGTATAGAATTCCTTGCATAATCGCTTGCCGCAACTGCATTCATGGTGCTTGCTTGCAGAAGGAAGCGACAGGCTTCCAATCCTGCAACGCACCGATGGAGCGACGATTGTCAGCATTGTCCAGGGCCAAAGTAGACGCCACGCTTGAGCGCGTCCGCGTGCACTACATGCCGCGCCAAACCGCGAAGATGCTGAATTCCATTGCCGACAGCGACGGGCCGCGGATGTTCTGCGGCTGGTATTGGTTCTTCGAGAACGAGGAAGCCGGGCCGTTCAAGTCTTGGAGCGCGGCCATCGACAACGCGCACACCAAGATCGTCGCCCGCCGCAACCGCCCCGCCGTCGCCCATGCGTTCGCCCCGCAGCCCAAGCCGAAGCGCGAGAGGAAGTGGACGCCGCAGCTGATACAGCACGCAGCCTAGCCCCCAAACGCAAAAAGCCGCCGGCCGGAGGTTTCCCCCCGGCCGGCGTTGCTGTGTTCGAGCCTAGCGGACGTAGCGCGCGTATGCCTCCGTCCAGTCCTTCGAGATCGCCCATTGCGCCGCCTGCAGCGACACCGCCCCGGTGCAGACGAGCCGGTGCAGCTTGTCCTCCAGCGCGTCCTTCTTCGTCGAGCCGGTCTCAGGCCAGAGGTTGCGATCCTCGTTCGAGCCGTCGAGCGAGAGCGGCACCAGATGGTCGATGCGGTAGCCACGCTTCGCCGCGCCGGCCGGGTCGACGTGGTAGAGCCGATATATCCGCTCCTTCGCCGTCTGCGAGACATGCCGCGCCGTGCGCGTGTAGCCCGGCTTGCAGAGGATCGGCAGCGGCGTCGCCGGCGACTTCCAGCCCCCAGGCGTCAGCACCGGGTTGGGCATGGGATCGGCAGCCAGGGCCGGGGAGGCGAGGCCCAGCACCAGCAGCGCAGCCGCCGCCCTCATGTCTTGTTCGCGGACAGGTAAGCCCCGACCCGCGCCCAACCGTCGAGGATGGCACGGCTCAGGATCGGCAGGGGAAACAGCACGGCGATGGCGTAGCCGATCAGCACGTAGCCGATGAATGAGAACATGGTGGAGCTCCTATTGCTTGCAGATCGCGGCCCATGCGCGATTGTGGGAAAGGACTTGGCGCGCGGTGGCGTCGGTCAGGTGGTCGTCGGGATCGACGTAGATCGGCTTCGTCCAGCAGCTACTTGCTGGCCGTCCAATCGGCGCGCAGCTGGCGCAGAGCGTCACCATCAGGCAGAGCAGCAACCTTGTCGGAAGCATCGGCGGCGGTCCCTTTTTCGGCATCGGCCTTACGGAGCTCGGCGGCGCGCTCGGTCTCCTGCCCCTGACGCCGAGCTCCGGCGAGAGCGGCGAGGACAGTCCCGAGCAGCGCGGCCGCAGCGGCAAACAGCGCAGCGAGCCGCGCCGGCCATCCGGTGAGAAGTGCGAACATCTGGATCCTCTAGGTTGTGGCGCCGGCGTCGGCCCGCGTCATGGCTACGCCGAGCGTGCCGAGCGCCGCGATCACGGCGAGCCCAAGCAGCGCGTAGCGAACCACGCTGAAATCGGAGAAGGCCGACAGCGCGCCGCTTGCCTGCGTGGCCGCAGTCCCGGCAGCCGCCAGGGTGGTGCCGACCGAAGCCAGGGCCACCGCACCGCTCCGCGTCGATGCGATCGACACCGCACCCGTCGCTTTCGCCTGGCCGAGCTCGCCGACCCTGACGCCCTGCGTCACCTCGTCGCCGGCTGCCATCGCGAGCGCGGTCTGCTTCACGCCGCGAACGCGGAGCGTCCAACCGTTCTTGAAGGTCGACCAGTTTCTGAGCGTCCGCATAAAGCCGAGCCGCGCGTCGCAGTAGCCGGTGATCAGCGCGCCGAGCCCGCCGGCATTCCGCACCGCCGCCAGGGTGATCTCGCCCATGATGCCGTCCACGGCGTCGTCGGAGAAACCGAGCTGCTGCTGCAGGAGCTTGACCGCCCGCGAGGTGCCGGAGTGAACCGCGGTGTCCAGCACCGCATAGTCGAGCCCGGCCGGCAGATCGTTGAACATCACCTTGTCGGCGTACTGCCGGCCGAAGATCGCCGCGGCCTCGTCGCGCGCTAGCGCCTGGATATCGGCGACGGTGCAAGCCTTGTCCCGCCACGCCGACAGCACCTTGAGCGTGACGCCCAGGTTGGTAGCGCCGCCGGGGTCTTTTGGGTGATTGCTGAACCCGCCCTCGGTGTCCAAGACGGCCGAGATCGCCAGCCCACGGTTCTCAAGCATTGTGTCGTTCCTTACAGGCTACTTCCCGGCGGGCGCGGGAGGATGCCGTTTTCGCGGTTGAAATAGACCTCGTTCGCCACGGCGATATCTTCGAGCGGCGGGAGGCTTTCGTCGGGGAATGCGAGCTCGTCCATGCCCGAGCGCGAGCGCATACCGTTGATGACGAACCGGGCGTTGTTGAGCCGGTGCACGACCTGGTGGGCGCGGCGCTGCCAGCTACGGGCGCGCTCCATCCATGCCTCGGCTTCCTTGTCGAGAGCCGTGATCCTCGCATCGAGCGCGCCGACCCTGGCCTCCAGGCGCGTCACGTCCGCGTCCTTGCGCGCCAGTTCTTCGGAGACGCGCCGCCACAGATCGGCCTCACGCGTCGCCGCCGTCGTCTGCCGCGCCTCGATGTCCTTCGCCAGCCGATCCTCGCGCGAGAGGGTTTCGACGTGCAGCTTGTCGCCGCGCTCCTTCCACCAACGCCACGCCGCCCAACCCGCGACACAGACAGGGGTGGCGGCACCCTGCAGGACTACCCACCAAGGCCCCGTGCTATTCCCGCCGTCCACTTTCCCGCCTCAGTCGCGGTCGCGGCGCAACAGCCGTAGGACCGAAAATGCGTTGACCCCGCCCCAACCGGCCACGAAAACGACCGTTGGAGCCCAGGGCACTCCTTCCCAGACGCCGAGCGCGACGACGCTCCAGAACCAGCACATGATGACCGTCGCCAGCCAGCGCGCCGGCCTCCAGTCGATCATCAGGGCGATCATCTGCAGCGTGCCGAGAACGACCGGCGCAGTTGTCCAGAAATCCTCCGGCGCGAGCTCCAGCAGCACCCGCATGGTCTGCCAGCGCACCATGTCGCCGGGCGTGTAGTGCGACATCGCCGCCCAGGATACCGCGACCATGGCCGACCAGAATTCCGCCATCCAGGGCTCGCGCAGCAAGCGATGGCGAAGGGTGGGGAGGATGCGCTTAGGCATTATCCGTGCCCTTCAAGTATGCGAGGTAGTAGCCCAAGGCGGCGATGAAGCTGTACGTCAGCGTCCCGGTGTTCCACGTGTTGGAGAGCAGCAGACACAGGGCGAACGTGCCGTGCGCCGCGGCCACCGTGACGATGCTGATCAGCCGGAGCGGCTTGTGCGGCGTGGCAAGGCCGAACACGCCGACCAGGGCCACGATCCACGCGGCAAGGCCCCAATCGACTTCCGGCCCAAGGCTGGCCATCACCTCGAAGCTCTTGCTGGAGCCGAATGTGTCGCCCGGCAGCATCAGGACGAACCCGATGCCACCCATAACCGCGGTCAGGAACGCCCCGACTGCGGTTTTGAGCGAAGGCATCGCCGGCTGCGCTTAGGCGACGGCCCAGGCCGGCAGAGCCGGGCGCTGGGGCTTCGCGACAGTTGCAACCGAGCTCGGCAAGCCCTTCACCGTTCCGCCGCCCTCGACGGCGAGGAAGCCGCCGAAGCTGCCCACCATGACGTTCGGGTTGATGAGGACGTTTGCGCCCGCGCCGACAAAGATCGTGCTCGGCGAGCGGCCGACGAGGATCTGGCCGCCGTCGAATGTCAGCGTAGGTAGGCCGGGCAGGCGGTGTTCCTCGTCGGCGAACCCGATGAAATTCGCATTGCCGTCGTCGCGCGACACGATGGTGCAGTTCGTGAACTGGCCGGTGCCGCCATAGGGGAGCTCGACCGCGCGCCCGCCATGCGACGCCATGTAGGAGTTCTTCACCAGCGTCATGTCGGCACCCGACTTGATTGAGTGGCCGTTGACGCAGCCGAAGTCGAGCGACCCGTCGATGTCGATGATCGGGCAGCCGATGTAGCGGTCGTGGCTTGGGCCGCTGTTCTGCGGGTTGCTGACCGAGTTCGACGCCTTCGCGCCGAAAATGCACTCGCGCTCGATATAGCTGATGTTGCCGGATGCCCCCCGGTCGGCCGGGATGAACACGCCGTTGCCCGAGTTGTCGACGGCGCAGCGTTCCAGGCGCAGGAAGCCGGGCCGGGCGAAGTTCTCCGCGTAGAAAGCGGCCTCGTTGCTGTAGTTCCGGCCGCTGGTGAGCGAGCCGGCGCGGATGACGCCGATGCCAACGATGGTGGTCTGCGCGCCCAGGTGCATCGCGGACTTTTCCCAGGCCAT
Source organism: Spirosoma sp. (assembly GCA_028288385.1). Classification (GTDB taxonomy): domain Bacteria; phylum Bacteroidota; class Bacteroidia; order Cytophagales; family Spirosomataceae; genus Spirosoma. The sequence continues at coordinate 732 of JAQBNX010000790.1, read as the reverse complement.
CCGCACGCCGCCGCCGTTACCGCCGCGCATGTCCATCAGGCAGCGGTAGGGATTGCCCGACGCGGAGCGGATTTTCAGATCCCACACGTCGCTGTGGAACGGCTTGAGATACACCGCGTCGTCGGCGACGATCTCGCCGCCGGGCTGCGCGAACGGGATCGCGTCGGCGATCTCCTTGAGCTCGCGCGACGGGCCGACCCGAAGGCTGCTGGAGGACGTGGGCGGCGCGGTCGGCGCGGTCACGACGGGCGTAGCCTGCAGCGCCTTGAGCGGAAATGTGAACTTCTGCGTGTCGGCCACGACAACGACGGTCGTCGATGTGAAGTCGATGCGACTGATGGGCGGGTTTGCCATGTGGATCTCCGGGGATCAGGTCGCGGGCTCGGCCGGCCCGACCACCAGGGCGGCGAGCTTCCGCAGATCGTCGTCCGTGGCCGCGAGCAGGAGCGCCGGGTCGAAGGCCATCGGAAACGTGAATTTCTTGCTGCCGTCGTCGGAGTAGACGACGAGCGCGGCGTCGGTGATCTCGACGCGCTTGATCGGTGGGTTGGCCATAGGAGGCTCCAAAGGGAGGTGTCCCGGCAGGACGAGCCCGCCGGGACAGTTCGGCCCTTACTGCTTGTCGGGCTCGGCGTCGGTTTCCACCGGCTCCGCAGGCGCGGGCTCGGCCGGCACGGGAGCGGGCTCCGGCACCGGCTCGGGCGCGGGCTCGGCCGGAGCAGGCTCGGCCGG